>JAOUGR010000241.1 GCA_029857655.1 Gammaproteobacteria bacterium
GGAATTTGCTGGTGACTTTCCACCCCGCCACCTTGGAACGCCAGTCGCCCGCCGAGCAGTTCAGCGAGCTATTGGCTGCCTTGCGATTGCTCGACCGCGAGATCGGCATCATCTTCACCTTGCCCAATGCGGACAACGACGGACGCGCCTTGATCAAGATGATCGGCGAGTTCGTCGAGAAAACGGGCGGCGAGCGGGCGACGGCACATGCTTCCCTTGGCCACCTCCGCTACTTCAGTGTCCTTGCAAACGTGGATGCGTTGGTCGGCAACTCGTCTAGCGCACTCACGGAGGCTCCCAGCTTCCGGAAGCCTGCGGTGAATATCGGGGATCGTCAGAAGGGAAGGTTGCGCGCCGCGTCGGTAATCGACTGCCCGCCAAAGTGCGATGACATTCGTGCGGCGATCGAAAAAGCCCTTGCGCTTGACTGCGCCGGGATCACCAACCCCTACGGCAGCGGAGACAGCGCCTCGCGCATGGCAATGGTACTCAGGACTGTCGCGCTGGACGACCTGCGCCAGAAGCACTTTTTCCTGCAGGAAGGGAAATGATCCTGCATCCCCGCGTGGTGGTCATTGCTGAAGCGGGCGTCAACCACAACGGCTCGCTCGAGCGGGCGCTCGCCATGGTCGACGCCGCCGCCGAGGCAGGCGCCGACGTGGTGAAGTTCCAGACCTTCCGCGCGGGCGACGTGATCAGCCGCAAGGCGCCGAAGGCGGAGTACCAAGTCGCCGCCACCGGCGCCGCGGAAAGCCAGCTCGAGATGGTGCGCAGGCTCGAGCTTACGGACGCAGATCACTACGCGTTGCTGGCGCGCGCGAAGCAGCGCGACATCACGTTCCTTTCGACCCCGTTCGACCTGCCAAGCGTGCGCTTCCTCGCGCACGAGCTGGCGCTGCCGGCCATCAAGATCGGCTCGGGCGAGATCACCAATGCGCCCCTGCTCCTCGAGGCCGCTCGGGCGAAGTCACGCATCATCCTTTCCACCGGGATGTCCACGCTCGCCGAGGTCGCCGCAGCGCTCGGCGTTCTTGCGTTCGGCCATACCGCCCCTGCCGACGCCCGTCCTGGACGCGACGCTTTCCGAGCGGCGTTCGCGAGCGAAGCCGGCAAGGCGGCCTTGCGCGATCGCGTCAGCCTCCTGCATTGCACGACCGAGTACCCCGCGCCCGCCGAGGAGGCGAACCTGCGTGCCATGGCCACGCTCGAGCGCGAGTTCGGACTGCCCGTCGGGTTGTCGGACCACAGTACCGGCATCCACATCGCCATCGCAGCGGTGGCGCTCGGCGCGCGGATCATTGAAAAGCACTTCACGCTCGACCGCGGGCTGCCGGGCCCAGACCATGCGGCGTCGCTCGAGCCGGCGGAGCTCGGCGGTCTGGTGAAGGCAGTGCGCAGCGTCGAGGCGGCGCTCGGCGACGGCGTCAAGCGGCCGACGCCGTCCGAGTCGAAGAATCTGCCAATCGCGCGCAAGAGCCTGGTGGCGGCGCATGCCATTCGCGCCGGCGAGGCGTTCTCGGCCGCGAACCTCACCACCAAGCGGCCTGGCGACGGCCGCTCGCCGTTCGACTACTGGTCGTTGCTGGGCACCAGCGCCACGCGCGGGTACGAGGAAGACGATGTCATCTGACCGGCTCAACCCGGCGCTGCGCGTTTTCGACGCCTGCTCGGCGAGCGAAGTGGTCGCCGCCGACTTCCACATGCACACCACGTGGACCGACGGCAGCGCGTCGGTCGTCGACATGCATTGCGCGGCGATCGCCGCCGGGCTGGGCACCGTGCTCTTCAGCGAGCACGCGCGCGCGAGCAGCGGCGATTGGTTCGGCAAGTTCGCCGCCGAGGTGCGCGCGCTGCCGGCGGAGCACTGCAAGGCGCTGGTGGGCGCCGAGGTGAAGGTGCTCAACCCTCGCGGGGAGCTCGATATCTCTAACGCTGTGCGACGCGAGTGCGCGCTCGTTATGGCGAGCGTGCATCGCTTTCCCGGCGAGACCGACATCCGAAAAGGCCGCGACGCCGGTTACAGCGAGGAGCAGGCGATCGGCATCGAGTTCGAACTGGCGCGCGCCGCGCTGCGCGCCGGCGGCTTCGACATCCTCGGCCATCCCTTCGGCATGGCGTACCGCCGTTTCGGCTGGGTCCCGCCGCAGCACCTCATCCGCGAGCTGGCGCGCGAATGCGCCCGCGCCGGCATCGCCTTCGAGGTCAACGCGCGCTACCACGACAGGCCGGCGGACATGATCGCGCTCTGCCGCGAGGAGAAGGCGCCGATTTCTCTCGGCTCCAACGCTCATGCACCCGAGGAAGTCGGCCGGCTGCAGAGGGTTTTCCGGAGCGTGCCGTCCTGAAGCCGATCCGCGTCATCGTCACCGGCGGCGGGAGCATCGTCGGCCAGGGGATCATCAAGGCGCTGCGCCACTCGCGGCTGCCGCTGCGGATCATCTGCACCGACATCGCCGCGCTCAACGCCGGCATCCTGCGCGCAGACGAGGCCGCGGTGATGCCGCCGGTCGAGCGGACCGGCGCGCTCGCCGAATGGCTCGCCGCCATCCGGCGGCTGCGCGCCGATGCGCTCATGATCGGCTCGGAATACGACCTCACCTTCTTCTCCGAGCACCGCTCGGCGATCGAGGCGCAGACCGGCTGCAAGGTGATCGCCTCGCCGCCGGAAGTGGTGGCGATCGCGGACGACAAAGTCGCGACGGCGGAGTTCCTGCGCGTCAACGGCCTGCCGTACGCGCGCACACTCGCGCCCGAGTCGCTCGCCGAGGCGACCGCGTGGGTGAAGGAGATCGGCTACCCGTTCGTGCTCAAGCCGCGCAGCGGCACTTCGGCGCGGCACGTGCAGGTGATCCGCGACCGCGAGAGCCTGGACTACTGGTTCCCGCGCACTTCGCGACCGATGCTGCAGGAATTCCTGTGCGAGGTGGCGGAGAGCATCGGTGGGGAGTTCACCTGCAGCACCTTTCGATGCGCCGACGGCTCGCTGCGCGGACCATTCGTCTCGCGGCGCACGCTGCGCGGCGGCAGCTCCTGGATGGTCGAGATCACGGATTCCTCCGCGGTCGGCGAGCTAATGCTCGCCATCGGCAACCAGCTGCAGAGCGTCGGCTCGCTCAACGTTCAGCTCATGCTGACCGAGCGCGGCCCGGTGCCGTTCGAGTTCAATGCGCGCTTCAGCGGCACGACACCGATCCGCGCCTATTTTGGCTTCAACGAGCCGGAGATGGCGATTCGCAGCTATGTGCTGGACGAGCGCCTGGATACGCCAGCGATCCGCCGCGGCTTCTGCATGCGCTACGTCGAGGAGATCATGCTCGACGAGATTCCCGCCAACACCGTGCCCGCGAGCCTGCCCGCGGGCGTAATCAACCGGTGGTTCTGATGGCCGCTGCTCGCAACGTCGCGGTGACCGGGGCGAGTGGAATGGTAGGCCGGCATATCGCCGCAGCCTTGTCACGCGCGGGGATGCAATGCACGCCGGTTGGCCGTGCCGAGTGGGATCTGCGCCACTGGGCAAGCGACGAAGTGCTCGATGCGATTCTTTCCGGGTGCGACGCCATCGTCCATGCCGGCGCCGCTGTCCCCTCTCCGGGACGTCCAGTCGCCCCTCAAGACATTCTCGATGCCAACGTCCGCGCCTGTTTCTGCCTCGGCGACTGGGCGCGCAGACGCGGCAAGCCGATCGTGCTTGTTTCCGGCGCGACCGTGTACGCGACGGGCGGAAAGCGCGCGATCAAGGAGGATGGTGCGACGACCTCCCGCCCGGATTCCGGGCTTTACGGCCTGAGCAAGTTCCTCGCCGACCAGCTGCTCGACAGCCTTGCCGCGCAGGGTCTCA
>JAOUGR010000242.1 GCA_029857655.1 Gammaproteobacteria bacterium
CGTTATCGCGACTGTCGCGATAGAACGCTGCCACGCGCTCGAGCAGTTCGGCGAATGCCGGCATTCCGTAGCGCGCCTGCTTCGGGAAATAGGTGCCGCCGAAATACGGGGTCAGGTCATCCGGTGCGAGAAACATCGTCAGCGGCCAGCCGCCGCCGCGCTGCGCGAGCACCTGGTGGGCTATCTGGTAGACCTTGTCGAGGTCGGGCCGCTCTTCGCGATCGACCTTGACGTTTACGAACAGCCGGTTCATCACGTCGGCAGTGGCCTGGTCCTCGAATGACTCGTGCGCCATGACGTGGCACCAATGGCAGGCGGAATAGCCGATCGACAGCAAAATGGGCCGATCCAGCTCCTTCGCCTTCGCCAGGGCCGCTGGGCCCCAGGGATACCAATCGACTGGATTGGCCGCATGCTGCAGCAGATAGGGGCTGGTTTCGCCCGCAAGCTGGTTGCGCGGTGCAGTGCGTGGCTCGGCATGCATGTCGGTGCGGTCGTGGTCGGGTAGAATTCCAGCCACTATAGCCACGGCGCCGCGTTCCCGCGAATGTCGAGCAACCCTGAATCCGCCGCCGTCGCGAGCCCGGACTTGCGACCGCTGATGCTGAAGCCGCAGGAGGAGCGCCGCCTGCAGGCCGGGCACCTGTGGATCTTCTCGAATGAGGTGAATGTCGCGGCCACGCCGCTGACCGGCTTCATGCCGGGCGAGAACGTGCAGGTGCGCTCGAGCCACGACCGCTTCCTCGGCTACGCCTATGTCAATCCGCGCACGCTGATCAGTGCGCGGTTGCTCGGTCGCGACCCCGACTATCCGCCCGGCAAGTCGCTGCTGGTGCATCGGTTCAGGGTCGCGCTCGCGATGCGCGAACGACTCTACGCCGCGCCTTTCTACCGATTGGCGTTTGGCGAAGCGGACTTGCTGCCCGGGCTGGTCGTCGATCGTTATGGCGACGTGCTGGTTGCGCAGGTCGGCACGGCCGGCATGGAAGCGATGAAGGGCGAGATCCTCGAGGCCCTCGTCAAGGTACTCGACCCCGAAGCCGTGCTGTGGAAGAACGATTCGCCCGTCAGGGAACTGGAAGGCCTGGAGCGCTACGTGGAAACCGCGCTGGGCCAGGTTCCGGACGTGGTCGAGGTGCCGGAGGGCGGGGTCACGTTCCGCGTGCCGCTCGCCGCCGGCCAGAAGACCGGCTGGTACTTCGACCAGGCCGGCAACCGCGCATTGTTTGCGCGCCACGCTGCCGGTCAGCGCGTACTGGATGTCTTCAGCTATGCGGGCAGTTTCGGCCTGCAGGCAGCGCGAGCCGGCGCGGCCGAAGTCACCTGCGTCGATTCGTCGGCGCCGGCGCTGGAGGCCGCAGCGGAAACCGCGACGGCCAATGGTCTCGAAGTGGAGTTGCTGAAGGGCGACGCCTTCGACATGCTCGAGGCCCTGCACGCGGATCGCCGCAGGTTCGATATGGTGGTCATCGACCCGCCGGCATTCATCAAGCGAAAGAAAGATCACCCGAAGGGCCTCGCGGGCTATCGCCGGCTGAATCAGCTCGCCATGCAGCTGCTGGATCGTGACGGGCTGCTGCTGTCGTGCTCATGCTCCTTCCACCTGGCGCCCGGCGAGCTGACTGACTCGGTCCAGCGCGCGGCGCGCCACCTGGGACGCTTTGCCCAGCTCATCGGAATCGGTGCGCAGGCGCCGGATCATCCCGTGCATCCGGCCATCGACGAGACCCGCTATCTCCGCGCGTTCCTGTTCCGCGTGGTCGATTCATGCTGATCTATCCCGAGATCGATCCGATCGCGCTCCAGCTTGGGCCCGTCAAGATCCACTGGTACGGGCTCATGTACGTCGTCGGCTTCATCGCCGCGTGGTGGCTGGCACGCCGGCGGGCGGCCGCTGCCAATTCGACCTGGAAGACGGTGGACGTGGACGACCTGATCTTCTTTGCGGCGGTCGGCGTCATTGCCGGCGGGCGGCTGGGCTGGATTTTCGTCTACGGCTTCGATCGGCTGGTGCAGGATCCACTCGCGATCATCCGCGTCTGGGAAGGCGGCATGTCATTTCACGGCGGGCTCGCCGGCGTCATGATTGCGATCGCCTGGTTTGCGCGCCAGCGCGGGCGGAAGGTGGCCGACGTATTCGATTTCACCGCGCCGCTGCCTGCGATAGGATTGTTCGCAGGCCGGATCGGAAACTTCATCAATGGCGAACTTTGGGGCAAGCCCACCGACGTCCCCTGGGGGTTTCTGGTCGGCGGCGACATACGGCACCCGACGCAACTCTATGAGGCCTCGCTCGAGGGAATCCTGCTGTTCACCCTCATCTCGTGGTTCACGTCGAAACCGCGCCTGCGCCTTGCTCCGGCCGGACTGTTCCTGGTCCTCTATGCTTCATTTCGAATCCTCGTCGAATTGCTGCGCTTGCCTGATGCCAATATCGGCTATCTCGCATTTGGATGGCTGACGATGGGCCAGCTGCTCTCGCTGCCGATGCTGATTGCGGGCCTCGGAATGCTGGCGTGGTCTCATAGGCGCAATGAACGCTCGGGAAATTACGCCTGATATGCGCTCTTACCTGGATCTGATGCGTCACGTACGCGAGCACGGTGTCCGCAAGTCGGACCGCACGGGCACGGGCGTGTTTGCCGTGTTTGGCCACCAGATGCGATTCGACCTGAGCGCCGGATTTCCGCTGGTGACGACCAAGCGCATCCACGTCAAGTCCATGATTGTGGAATTGCTGTGGATCCTGCGCGGCGAGACCAATGTGGGCTGGCTCAACGAGCAGGGGGTCTCGATCTGGGACGAATGGGCTGACGAGAAGGGCGAGCTTGGGCCGGTCTATGGTCGTCAGTGGCGCGCCTGGCCGACGGCGGATGGCCGCACGATCGACCAGATTGCACGCGTCATCGAACAGTTGCGAAACGATCCGGACTCCCGCCGCATCATCGTCAGCGCCTGGAATGTTGGTGAGTTGCACCGGATGGCGCTTGCGCCCTGCCACGCGATGTTCCAGTTCTTCGTCGTGGACAAGAAATTGTCCTGCCAGGTGTACCAGAGGAGCGTCGACATCTTTCTCGGCTTGCCATTCAACATCGCTTCCTATGCGCTCCTGACCCACATCCTCGCGCAGCAGGTCGATCTCGGCGTCGGCGAACTCATCTGGACCGGCGGCGACTGTCACCTGTACCTGAATCATCTGGAACAGGCGGACCAGCAGCTGGCGCGCGAGCCGCATCCTTTGCCGACGCTCGCGCTGAAGCGCCGGCCCGCGGATATCGCGGATTACCAGTACGAAGATTTCCAGCTGATCGGCTACGAATACGATCCGGCCATCCGCGCGCCCATTGCCGTCTGAGGCCGCGTGATCGAGCTGCCGACCACAGTCGTCGCGATGGCCGATAATGGCGTGATCGGCCGCAACAATGCGCTGCCCTGGCGGTTGCCGGACGACCTCAAGCGCTTCAGGGCGTTGACCGTCGGTCACACGGTGCTGATGGGCAGGCTCACCTTCGAATCGCTTGCGCGTCCGTTGCCGGATCGACTCAATCTCGTCCTCACCCGCGACCCGCGCTGGAGCGCAACTGGCTGCGTAGTCGTGCATTCACCGCATGCAGCGCTGGAAGCCGTCGAGGATTGCGGGCGGCTGTTCGTGATCGGCGGCGCGCAGGTTTATTCAGCCTGCTGGCCAATTGTTTCGCGAGTCGAGCTCACTGAGGTGCATGCGGAGCCCGAAGGCGACACGCGCCTGCAGGGATTCAATCGCGACGAGTGGACCGAGACATTCCGCGAGGAGCATGCCGCGGATGCGCGGCATGCCCAGGCGT
>JAOUGR010000243.1 GCA_029857655.1 Gammaproteobacteria bacterium
CCATCTCGAGGCAAACCCCGTCGATGCGGTGATTTCTTCGCTGCCTTTCTACTGCAACCTGGCGGTGGCCCAGGTGGCGCGCGGCCATGGCCTGCATTACTTCGACCTGACCGAGGACGTCGAAGTGACACGTGCCGTGCGCGCGATTGCCGACGGCGCCAGGACTGCTTTCGTGCCGCAGTGCGGACTCGCGCCCGGGTTCGTGTCGATCGCCGCGAACGAGTTGATCAGCCACTTCGACGAGTTGAGGAGCATCAAGCTCCGCGTCGGCGCCCTGCCCCAGCATCCGAACAACGTACTGAAGTATTCGCTGACCTGGTCCACTGAGGGCCTGATCAACGAGTACGGCAATCCCTGCCACGCGATCGTGGACCGGCGCCTGGTCGAGGCCGCGCCGCTCGAGGGACTCGAGGAAATCGAGATCGACGGCACGCTGTACGAAGCCTTCAATACGTCGGGCGGCCTGGGCTCGCTGGGCGAGACCTTTGGCGAGCGCTGCGAGCAGATGAATTACAAGACGATGCGTTATCCGGGTCATTGCGCGCAGGTGCGCCTGCTGATGAACGACCTGAAGTTGAACCAGGATCGCGAGACCCTGAAGCGCATCCTCGAGAATGCCGTGCCGCAGACCCTGCAGGACGTCGTGATTGTCTATGTCGCCGTCACCGGCCGTCAGGGCGGTGAGTTGCGCGAAGAGAACTACGTCAACAAGATTTATCCGCAGAAGATTTCCGGGCGCCTTTGGTCCGCGATCCAGGTCACGACGGCGGCCGGTATCACCGCGGTCGTGGACCTGGTTCTCGCCAGGCCCGCTGCTTATCGTGGCTTCGTGCGCCAGGAACAGTTCGGTTTGCCGCAGGTGCTCGCAAACCGGTTTGGCGCCTGGTACCAGAAGGGCGGCGACAAGAATGTCTCGGGGCAGATGGTGGTCGAAGGCAAGGCGGGTCGCCAGCGCAACCTGGTAGGAGTCAGGTGATGGACAAGGGAAAGATTCTCAAGGGACTCGGCCTCGCCGACATCAATCCCGGCGCCTGGTCCGGCGAGGGCTGGCATGCGGCGGCTGATGCACCGCTGGTCAAGTCCATCGATCCGTCGACCGGTGAAGTCATTGCCTCGGTACGGGCTGCGTCTGAGGCCGACTATGAGCGCGTTGCCGCAAGTGCGGCCGCGGCCTTCCAGAAATGGCGTGATGTGCCGGCACCGCGGCGCGGCGAGGCCGTGCGCCTGGTCGGCGACGCACTGCGTGCGAAGAAGGATCTGCTAGGCAGCCTGGTGAGCCTGGAAATGGGCAAGATCAAGACCGAGGGTGATGGCGAAGTCCAGGAGATGATCGACATCGCCGATTTTGCCGTGGGCCAGTCGCGCATGCTGTACGGGCTCGCGATGCATTCGGAGCGCCCGCGTCATCGCATGTATGAGCAATGGCATCCGCTGGGTGTCGTCGGCATCATTTCGGCCTTCAACTTTCCGGTGGCAGTGTGGGCCTGGAATGCGTTCCTGGCTGCCGTCTGCGGCGACATCTGCATCTGGAAGCCCTCGCATAACACTCCGCTTTGCGCGATCGCCGTGCAGAACATCTGCAATGAAGTGCTGGCGCGGGAAAAGCTGCCTCCGATCTTCCAGTTGTTCATTCCGGCCGACAACTCGCTGGCTTCGCGCTTCGTCGACGACCGGCGCGTCGCGCTCGTGAGCTTCACCGGCTCGACCAATGTCGGCCGCAGGGTCGGCGAACGGATTGCTGCGCGGCTCGGCCGCAGCCTGCTGGAGCTCGGGGGCAACAACGCGATCATTGTGGACGAGTTCGCAAATTTCGATCTGGTCGTGCCGGCGGTCGTGTTCGGCTCGGTTGGAACGGCGGGCCAGCGCTGTACGACGACCCGGCGCCTGCTGGTGCATCATTCGCGTATTGCCGAGCTGGAACGGCGGTTGGTCGCGGCCTACAAGCAGGTCCGCATCGGCAATCCACTCGATCCCAGGGTGCTGATGGGTCCGCTGGTGGATTCTTCAGCCGTGCGCCGCTACGAGGCGGCACTTGATGATGTGCGCAGCCAGGGCGGCGAAGTCCTGTGCGGCGGCAAGGTGCTGCCCGGCCCGGGATTCTTTGTCGAACCCACGATTGTCACGGCGCGGAATGACATGCCGGTGGTGCGGCACGAGACTTTTGCACCAATCCTATACATCATCCCGTTCAAGACGCTGGACGAGGCGATCGCGATACACAACGACACCGACTACGGCCTGTCGTCGGCAATCTTCACGGACCGCCTGCAGCACGCCGAGCGCTTCTTGTCGGTATCCGGCAGCGACTGCGGCATAGCCAACGTCAATATCGGCACCTCGGGGGCCGAAATAGGCGGGGCATTTGGCGGTGAAAAGGACACTGGCGGCGGGCGCGAGGCCGGGTCCGATTCCTGGAAGGTCTATATGCGCCGCCAGACCAATACGATCAACTATTCATCGGAGCTGCCGCTCGCCCAGGGCATCAGGTTCGACCTGGGCTGATCTCGCGCTGGACCAGCTCGTACATCATGCGGCTGTAGCGTTCCGGCGTGATGAAAGGCCAGCCCCACTTCTGGTCGTAGTCGGCATTTGGTGCAGCCGCCACGATTTCTTCCACGGTCTTGCCCGACTTCACGAGGTCGCGGATGCGGGCGCTCGTCGTCAGCAGCATCTGGCGGTATTCGACCAGATCGGCGCGATTCCCGAGCGGTCCGTGGCCCGGGATGATGCGAGTCTCGTCATCGGCGATTGCCAGGATGCGGTCGACCCCCGCAATGAGGCCTGCGAGCGAGCCGCCTGAATCAAAGTCGATGTACGGATAGAAGCGGAAGAACAGGTCACCCGCGTGGATCACGTTGGCCTTGCGGAAATGGACGAACACGTCGCCGTCGGTATGCGCATGTGGGGCAAAGGTGCCGCGGATCTCGTCGCCATTCAGGTACAGGGAAACGGCATCGTTGAACGTGACCACCGGCAATGCAAGCGGCGGCGAGGCCGGCACGGAGCTCTGCAGGAAACTGACGAACTGGTCGGTGCTCATGCGCGCCCGGACCTGGTCGTGGGCGATCAGCAAGGCGCCCTCCTTCGCCAGGTTCTCGTTGCCTCCCGTGTGGTCGCCGTGCCAATGCGTGTTCAGCACGAAGCGCGGGTTGCCGAGATCCAGCGCGCGCAGCGCGGCGATGACCGATGGCGTCATGGGCGCGTACTGGTCGTCGATCAGGAACACGCCGTCCTCGCCGGTGAACAGGCCGATGTTCCCGCCCCGCCCCTCGATGTAGCTCACGTTACCGGCGACCGGGTGTATCTTCACCGTTACGTCGTCGAATTCCTGTGCAACGATCGCGCCGGGCACCGCAATTACCGCTGAAATCAATACGCTGACGATTCGCGTGCGCATGGTCTTGTCCCCCTTGGTTGTGGCTCCCGGTATTTCGTTCCGGTTTCCGTGAGGGTAGCGTATCGGCGCGCCTGCACCAATCCCCTGCGCTGCGGTATGATCCCTCTGCCTGCAAAGAACAATACCGGGCCAATCGCTGCACAGGGGGAATACCATGAAGCGAATTCTCGCGCTCGTCGCAGTCGGCATCTGCTTGCCCGCCGGCATCGCACTGGCACAGGACGAGGCTATCGAAGTCGAGGGGCCGCCGCCGGAGCTGTCCGGCCTCAAGGCGGAGGCCGCGGAAATCGTCGGCGACAACCAGAAACTGACCCAGGAAATCGTCGACAGCCTGTTTTCCTTTTCTGAGCTAGGCTTCCAGGAATTCGAGACTCAGCGCTACCTGACGGAGCTTCTCGAATCGAACGGCTTCACT
>JAOUGR010000244.1 GCA_029857655.1 Gammaproteobacteria bacterium
CGTGACGTCGCCTCCGTAGCATTTCGCAAGCACGTTCTTGCGCAACGCCTTCACCGATGCGCGGGCGATCACCTGGCCCCCGATTGCCGCCTGGATCGCCACTTCGAACATCTGCCGTGGAATCAGTTCCTGCATCTTGTCCACGAGGTCGCGCCCTCGCTGATAGGCGGTCTCGCGGTGTACGATCATCGATAGTGCATCAACGCGGTCCCCGTTTATCAGCAAGTCCAGTCTTGCCAGCGGGGCACGCTGGAAGTGGCTGAACTCGTAATCGAATGATGCATACCCGCGGCTTGCGGACTTCAGACGGTCGAAGAAGTCCAGGACGACTTCGGCAAGCGGCAATTCGTACTGCAGCGCCATCTGCGTGCCCAGCTGCTGCATCTTCTTCTGGTTGCCGCGCTTCTCCTGGCACAGCTTGATCACCGGGCCGACATGCTCAGGCGGCACCAGGATATTCGCAAGGATCATCGGCTCGCGAAGCTCCTCCACCGACGCGGGCAGCTTGGACGGATTGTCCACCAGGCTCACCTTGCCGCCCGGCTCGAGTACTTCATACACGACGGTCGGCGCGCTGGTGACCAGCTCGAGTCCGTACTCCCTTTCAAGACGCTCCTGCACGATGTCCATGTGCAGCAGCCCGAGAAAGCCGCAGCGAAAGCCGAAGCCGAGCGCCGTGGACACCTCCGGCTCGTAGTGCAGCGAGGAGTCATTCAGCTTCAATTTCTGCAGCGCGTCGCGAAACGCCTCGTACTGGTCGGTCTGGACCGGGAATACGCCGGCGAATACACGCGGCTGGACCGTCTTGAATCCGGGTAGTGCTGTCTGGCAGGGCCGCGATTCGTGCGTGATCGTGTCGCCGACCGGCGCGCCGTCGATTTCCTTGATTCCAGCGACCACCCAGCCGACCTCGCCGGTCTCCAGCCCCTGGGTCTCGATTCGCTTGGGCGTGAAACGGCCGACCTGATCGACCTGCCAGCTGCGGCCCGTCGACATGATGCGGATCCGGTCCTGGCGGCGCAGTGCGCCATTGACGACCCGGACCAGCGATACCACGCCGACGTAGTTGTCGAACCACGAATCCACGATCAGCGCCTGCAGGGGCGCTTCCGGATCGCCGCGCGGCGGCGGTATGCGCCGCACCAGTTCCTCCAGCAACAGGTCGACATTTTCACCGGTCTTGGCACTGACCCGCAGCGCGCCTTTCGCCTCGATGCCGATGATCTGCTCGATCTCGGTGATCACTCGCTCCGGGTCCGCCGAAGGCAGGTCGATCTTGTTGATGACCGGCAACACCTCGAGCCCCTGCTCCAGGGCCGTATAGCAATTCGCGACGCTTTGTGCTTCCACGCCCTGTGCGGCATCCACCACGAGCAAGGCTCCCTCGCAGGCGGCGAGCGAGCGCGACACTTCGTAGGAGAAGTCCACGTGACCTGGCGTGTCGATGAAATTGAGCTGGTATTCGACGCCGTCGGCTGCCAGATACCGCAGCATGACCGACTGGGCCTTGATCGTGATGCCGCGTTCCCGCTCGAGGTCCATCGAGTCGAGGACCTGCGCCTGCATCTCGCGCGCTTCGAGGCCTCCGCAAACCTGGATCAGCCGGTCGGCCAGCGTGGACTTGCCATGATCGACGTGCGCGATGATGGAAAAATTGCGGATTTTCTGCATCAAGGGGGACCGGCCGCTCTGTTGCCGGACAAGCGGTCCGGGGGAAACCACGATTATAGCAGTCGCCCGTGCCGGAGCCGGTCAGCGCGCCAGCAGGCGCGCAACAGCCGCGCCGTCGAGTGTTGCGTAGCAGACCAGACTGCCATCCACGGTGAGCACCGGAATCTTCAGGCCGTAACGGCGTCGGGTCCCAGGGTCGGCATCCACATCACGCACGTCGAAACTCTCCGCGAATGGCGCGAGCTGCTGCGTCAGTTCCGCGATGAATTCGTCGCAGAGCGGGCAGTCGTCCCGGCTGTAGACCACGAATCGTGGCCTGGCGGCTGGCTGGATGCTCAGCGGTCGGGTCCCGGCGCTGCGGGCGTGAGCCCGGTCGCGATGTACTTCAGGGTGTCCGGCGGCACTTCTCCGACCACCGTGACCTGGTGGCCCTGGACGACCGTCGAGAATGCAGACGCGACACCGGAACGCCCGGATCCGGTGACGGGTACCGCTCCTGGCGCCGGGGTCTCGATGAATACGGACACCGACGCAAGCCCGTCCGAAAAGACCATGTGACTGACGGGTGCACTGGTGCCCGCCATGGCTTGCAATCCGCTGACCGACAGGCGGAAACCCGGTGGCATCTGCGCCGCGCGCCAGGCCGGCGCGACACCCGTAGTCTGCGGCGCCTGACGCACCCAGCGGAGCTTCGTCCGGTCAAGGGCGGGTTCAAATGCGGCGTCTGCGATGGCATCGTCGAACTCGAGGAGGGTGAAACGCACCCGTTCAATGACGCGGCTGGCGGCGTCCGACAGTTCGCTGCGCACCGGCATGTGCGTCGCTTCATCGATCCACAGCCGATAACCGAACCGGTAGCCGTCCTTCGGCCGGACCACGACGACTGCAGCGGGGCCGAGTAGCGCGGCCTCGCGACCGACATAGCTGACCTCATACCAGGGGCGGAACTCGCCGCCAAACTGCGGCAGCGCGCCCAGCAGGTCGCTGCCTCCCGGCCGGCGCTCGATGATCGCGAGTTTCTGATCCGGAAGATAGACGACGACTTCATCGCCGTCGCGAATCAGTTCGCGCCCGTTGCCGGTCAGCGATACGAGGCGTTCTGCGACAGCCCCGTCCCGGACCCGGTGCACGATGCGCAAACGTTCCGCGCGCCCGGCTGATTCGCAGACGAATTCGCCCGAGTAACTGGTGCCGGCAAGCGCGCCGGCCATTCGATCGAGCCAGGCCTGCCCGTCCTCCGCCGCGACCGGCAACGCCAGCAGCAGCGCAACAGACATCAATACGGCCCTCATGGTCACGGGTTACCCTGCGGACTCTCCGGAGCCGTCGCGTTGCCGCCGCCCGCTTCCTGCGGGGCGGCGATCAGGCCGGTCACGACGCTGCGCCGGACGAGTGGCGATGCATAGCTGCTATGCGCCACCAGATAGTTCGCGAATTGCGCAGCAGGCAGGCCGCCTGGTCCGTCGGCCGCCGCAGGAGTCGTATAGGAACGGGACGGCGCGTCAGTCTCATCCTCGGACACCGTCACCGGCTCGACCGGCGTATCCGCGACCTGCGCCCGCACCGGTTCCGGCTGCGCGTTGTCCTTCGTGTCGAATCCCGGCATCAGCAGCAATGCAAGCGCCGCAACACCCGCGGCCACCGCGAGACCTGCCAATGGACGCAACAGTGCCGCCGACCGGGATGACACCACTGCCATGCGGCCGGATGGCTCTCGTGCAATCGCTGCGCTGACGCGTGCAGCGACCTGTCGTGCCGCCGGCGCGTCGCCGTCGCTTCGCAACACGGCGCCAATCAGCGAATAACGCGACAGGGCACCACGCAGGTCATCATCGCGTTCCAGCCTCTTCAGCAAAAGCGCCGATTCCGGCTCCGGCAGTTCACCGTCCAGGAAAGAAGAAAGCTGTTCCTTGATTCGTTCAGTCATTCAGGAATCTCCGATCCGGCCCAGTCCGCCGTCGAATACTTCGCGCAGACTGCGATCGATCGCCTCGCGAGCGCGGAAGATTCTCGACCGCACGGTTCCGACTGGGCATTCCATTGTCTTCGCAATATCCTCGTAACTCAGGCCTTCGAGTTCGCGCAGCACGATCGCGAGCCGTAGATCGTCGGGCAGGGCTTCGATTGCTTCATTCAC
>JAOUGR010000245.1 GCA_029857655.1 Gammaproteobacteria bacterium
GCAGCACTGAACGATCTAGCTCGCCTGATTGCCGAGACGGCGTTCGAGGCAATGTCGCCGGACTTGCAGGAATCTCTGGCGACCGAGGAGGGGATGGCCGCATTCCGGGAAGCCTGGCCGGACATCGTGGACGCATTCCTGTTTCGCCGCGGAAGCAAGCCGGCTAAGGCAAGTGGCAAGCGAAAAGGGGCCAACGAATCCGCGAAGCGGCGACGAATCCTAGCGAAGTAAGAGCGCATCGACGCTGTGCTGCCCTGGGGTTCGCGCCGCATTTGGCGTGAAAGGCAGGATAGCCTGCGGCTTGCTATTTGGGCCAAATACGTCCCATGCGATGCGCTGGTGTTCTGAAAACCACGGTCCCACGGGACATCAAGGCCCGGGCGAAGGCGATTGCAGATGCGGAGCTGCTGACGGAAGCGGCGTGGCTCAAGCGGATCGTCCTGAGGGAAATCCGGGTGGCTGATGGTGGCGGCTCCGAGTCTCGGGAGCCGCGTGCGGCTGATGGCGTGCACCGGCGGGCGACTGAAGCGCGCGGGTCGAATGGCGAGGGGAAGCCGATCTACGTGAGACTCCGCAGTGGAGACCGTCTGCTCCTCGATGCACGAGCTGCGGCGCGAGGATTGCGTCCAGCGACCTACCTGTCCGTCCTGGCCCGCTCGCACCTGCGATCGCTGGCGCCATTGCCAAAGGAGGAGTACCTGGCGCTCAAGCGCAGCATTGGCGAGCTCGCGGCGATTGGTCGGAACATCAATCAGATCGCGAAGGCGGCGAACGAGGGCGGGCGACTGCCTGACTCCGCTCGCGAGGAGTTCCGCGCCATGCTCAAGATTTGCGAAGCGCTGAGAGTCAACACCAAGACGCTCCTCAAGGCCAACGAGACGAGCTGGAGCACGGGGCATGGCTAAGCGGGTATTCAGGATCCGGGAGGGTGAGCCCCTGTTCGACATCGTGAGCTACGGTAGCGCGGCCCTTCATGAGAATGGCGGCCGTCTGACGCCGGAACAGGTGGAGCAACTGCGCAGGACCGTCCAACGGGTCCCGGAAGTGATGGTGAAGGTGCTGCCCCGGGCGAGCAATGACCTGAAGGCGGCCGGTAAACACGTCGACTACATCAGCCGACATGGAAAGCTCGCGCTCGAGGCGGACGACGGCGAGCCGTTAGAGGGCCGCAACGGGCATGCCCTCCTGGAAGCGTGGGACCTCGACATTGACGACGTGCGACGGCAGGCGGGTCTCGCAGCGGTCAGTGGGCGAAAGCCGCCGAAGCTGATTCACAAGCTGATGTTTTCGATGCCGGCGGGGACGCCGCCGGACAAAGTGCTGTCGGCCCTTCGCAATTTCGCGCGCGAGCAGTTCTGGGGCCAGCATCGGTATGTGTTCGTCCTGCACACAGATGAGGACCATCCGCACGTTCACTTGGTGTTGAAGGCCGTGAGTGAACAGGGGGTGCGCCTGAACATCAAGAAGGCAACGCTGCGGCACTGGAGGTCAGAGTTTGCACGCAATCTCCGGTTGCTCGGCGTTCCGGCCAACGCCACAGAGCGGGCGGTGCGCGGTCAAGATCACAAGGCCAAGAAGGACGGCATCTATCGGGCGAGTCAGCGCGGAGACTCGACCTACCTGCGCTCGCAGGCTGAATTTATTTCGAGTGATCTCATGAAGGGTGATATTCGCGTGGACTCTGGCAAGCGCCGGCTGATCGAGACACGCAAGAATGTGGTGCAAGGGTGGGCGCAACTGGCGACCGCATTGAAGAAAGATGGAGAGCTCGTTTTGGCCGACCAAGTACGGTCGTTCGCTGCGGGATTCTCCGCACCGCGTACCGATCGAGAATTGGTAGCGCGAGAGCTGATTTCGAAAGTCCGCGCTGCGAGGACGTCGAACAGGGAGATGGTTCGATAAGCCGTTAGGGATGTTGCGGCCTTGGCCGGCAGGCGCTCTTTAGACAACTACCCGTCCACGAACGTGGGGCAACTCCAGAAATGCCGTTGGGGCGGATTTTCTTGAAGGATTGAAACGATTAGGGACCAAATATGACGTTGTAAAGGACGCACGCGGGAGGGGTATGTTGCTGGCGCTGGAATTGCATCCACATGAAAGTTTGTCTGCGACAGGGGCTTATCATGCCCTCTTGGAGAAGGGCTTCTTGGTAGGACACTATCCTGCTGGCAATATGTTGCGATTTGACCCTGCATTAACGGTTGAGAAAGAAGATATCGAGCGCCTTCTGGAGTGTATGGACGATATTTTGGCAGCTGGAGGATAACGATACAGGGCGTCAGCGGCGCCACGGCCGTAGCACGGTGTACACAGGCACTGCCGTAATGGTCTGCCGTGCGACCGTCACCAGCTTCCGTTTCGAAAGCCAGCTCAGCGCCCCCTGTACCGACCGCTTGGATAAACCAACATCCTGAGCGATGTCCAGAAGCGCAATCTGTGCTTCCGATTCGCCGCGCCCATGCGTTGCGCGCCAGAGATACAGGTAGATCAGGAACGCCGACGGGCATCGGTCGTGACCGACGAGGTCGCGCATCAGTGTGTCGACGATGTAGGTGTCGATGGCGATGGTCGTCATCCGGGTGCCTCCACGTTGCTGTCGCAACCGATGCTATAGTAGTGTCTTCACGCCTTGACGGAAACCGCGCGCGGATACATCGTGAATGCCGATTCGCGCGATCATCGTGACGCGCGCCACACGGAGACGACGACATGATCAAGGCGATCAAGTTCGCGAACGTTCCAGTGACGAATCAGGATCGGGCTTTGGAGTTCTACACGAAGAAGCTCGGGCTTTGGGTGATAACGGACACCCCATTCAACGACAAGCAGCGCTGGATCGAGCTCGGCATCCCGCGCGCGGAGACGAAGCTCGTGCTGTTCACGGCGCCAGGGCAAGACAAGTTCATCGGCGGGCTGATGAACGTCACGTTCTCAGCCGACGACGTCGAGGCCACGGCGAAGGAAATGAAGGCGCGCGGCGTCGAGTTCGTACAGGAGCCGCAAAAGGCCGATTGGGGCACGTCCGCGATTTTCAGGGACCCGGACGGGAACCAGTTTGTCTTGTCGACGCCGTAAGTGGCCACAGAACGCTACAACGAACCAAAGGGGTCGACGACCATGAAGGAAGAGCGGCCAAAGAGAAAACAGACGATTCGGCGGCGCATCCGTACCCACAACGTGAACTGCGCCTCGGGGAAGGGCGGCCGCTCCATCGCCGCCGATGTCTATGACGCGGCCAAGCGGGCCATTCTAGAGACCGTGCCGAAAGGAAAGGTGGGCATCACTTTTCCAGAGTTGCTCGCCGAGGTGAGCCGGCGCGTGCCGAGACGTTTGTTCGCAGGCAAGAGCGTGGCCTGGTATGCGACAACCGTGAAGCTGGATCTGGAGGCGCGCGGTCTCATCGCGCGGGTGCCCGGTGCGCGGCCGCAACGCCTCGTACGAAAGGAACGGGCGTCAGGAGCTGGAAGCGCATGCTAACAAGCGTCTTCCTGGTCCTCGTGACGAAGGCCGCGGTCGGAGCCGTTTGCTTCGGCGTCGTGTTTACTATCGTCCAGCTTCTGTTTCTCGCTGCAAATGCATCACATCGACGCTGCCATACTGCTGCAATGGCATCTGAGTCGTGGGGTAGCATTGTGTCGCCTAACGATTGAGCTAACCGGCACAGCGCGGTGTGTCCGGTTGAGCGAATGGTTAGGCCTCAATTTGCTTGCTCATGAGAGTTGCAGCCCCGCAGCATGACGAGCCGAACTGATTACAGGCTTGAATCTCGGCCGGCGCCGAACAGCGCTGGACTGCAGTGTA
>JAOUGR010000246.1 GCA_029857655.1 Gammaproteobacteria bacterium
CGGCGTGCAGCGGCAACGCCCGTTAGGATCGCCAGCGTAACCACAAGGGCAGGGATTCATCGCGGCAACCAGCTGAAATCGAGCCGGAAAATGGCCTCGCCAGGCTGCGCGCGCAATGCTGACGCATCCGGTCTCGAGCGGCTCGCGCAAGGCCTCGAGTACGTCGCGGTGAAACTCCGGCAGCTCGTCGAGAAACAGCACGCCATGATGCGCGAGCGAGATTTCACCCGGATTGAGCCGCCCGCCCCCGCCAATCACGGCGGCAGCGGAGGCCCCGTGATGCGGCGCCCGGAACGGCCGGCGCCGCCATTCCGCCACCGGCGGCAGGGTGCGCCCCAGCGAATGCAGCATCGCGCATTCGAGCGCTTCCTGATCGTTTAGCGCGGGCAGTAAGCCGGGTAATCGCTGCGCCAGCATGCTCTTGCCGGACCCGGGCGGGCCGATCATCAACAGGCTGTGGCCGCCCGCGGCCGCCACTTCGAGCGCACGTCTCGCCGCCGCCTGGCCGCGCACATCTGCGAGGTCTGGCGCTGTCTGCAGGCATTCTGGCAAAGCGCCGCCACCAACGAAATCGAGCCCCACACCGCCTCGCAGGCCGTTGCACACCATCGTCAGATTGGCGACGCCCGCAACCATTGCACCGCGTGCAACACGCGCCTCGTCGGCATTCGCCAGCGGCACGACCAGCTTTCGGCTGTCGCGCACCGCGTGCACAGCCGCCGCTAGCGCACCGCGAACCGGCCGCAATTCGCCAGACAGCGAAAGTTCCCCGTAGTACTCGATGCCATCCAGCGTGCCCAAGGGCTGCTGCCCGGATGCCGCGAGAATCCCGAGCGCGATTGCAAGATCGAAGCGCCCGCCTTCTTTCGGCAGATCCGCTGGCGCCAGATTGACGGTGATGCGTCCGGCCGGAAATTCGTAGCCACAATGCGCAAGCGCTGCGCGCACCCGATCGCGGCTCTCGCGCACGGCGACTTCGGCGAGCCCTACCACGGAGAGCTGCGGCAGGCCTGCACCGCAGTGCACTTCGACGCGCACGAGCGGCGCATCGAGCCCGAACTGTGCACGGGTGAGGGCGGTCGCGAGGCTCATCGGGCCCCGCGCTCGCTGGCTACTTCTTTTTCTTGCCCTCGAGTGCGGCGATGCGCGCCTCGAGCTCTTCGAGCCGCTCGCGGCTTCTGCGCAGCACGCCTGCCTGGACGTCGAATTCCTGGCGCGTCACGAGATCGAGCTTCGTCAGTCCGCTCTGCAGCACTGCCTTGAAGTTCTGCTCGAGGTCGTTCTTGAGCGCTGTCAGTCCCGGCGGCACGGCGTCGGCCAGGCGGCGGGCAAGATCGTCGAGGGATTTCGGATCGAATGCCATGGGCGTGCTCCGGGTTGCCGGAAGCTTCGGGTCGGGCCGGCACGACGTCAAGCATTGGTTGATGACACCCACGGCCGGCGCGGATTCTGCAGGCCCTCCAGTGACCCTACCGAGATCCAGCCGCGGCCGCCCCCCCTGAATCCGCTCCGTGCCGGCAGATATTGCGTCCAGACCAGGGAGCTGGCCCGGGAACCGACCGGCCATTGCCCGGTCCGAGCCCATACCGGTCCTCGGGCACTGTCCGCTACACTCCCCCCACAGGAGCCCGCTCATGAAGATGGTTATCGCCATCATCAAGCCTTATAAGGTCGACGAGGTCCGGGCCGCCCTGGCGGAGGTCGGGGTCCAGGGCGTCACTGTGACGGAGGTCAAAGGTTTCGGGCGCCAGAAAGGCCACACTGAGCTGTACAGGGGAGCGGAATATGTCGTGGACTTCCTCCCCAAGGTGAGAATTGAGATCGCGGTCTCAGACGAGCGTGTCGACGCAGTAATCGATGCGATTGCGACCGCTGCCCGGACCGGCAAGATTGGCGATGGCAAGATATTCGTGACAGGGCTCGGCAGCGTGGTGCGTATCCGCACCGGCGAGCTCGATGAAGAGGCGCTGTGACGAACGGCGCCGCGGCCTGGAGGTCAAGATGATGCGGAACATTCTGGTGGCAATGCTGATGGCAGGCCTCACGGTCGTCGCCGCTGCAGACACCGTTTATAAGTGGTCCGACGGGCGCGGCCAGATCCATTACACGGACCTGCCTCCGACACAGGCCGATGCCAAGATCCTGAGCGTCACCCATCAACAGACCGAAATCCTGGAAGACGAGTCGGATGGCGATGAAGGTGACGATGGCGACGATGGCGGCGGCCCAGTGACGCTGCCTTCCGGCAACAGCTCCGATGAGCCCTCGATCGATCGCGATGCAATGGCCGCGGTGCAGGCCGACGTCTCCAAGGCAAAGACAAAGCAGTGCAAGGAAGCCCAGGACCGCTACCAGCGCTACATTGACTCGCGACGCCTGTTCCGCGAAACCGGAGACGGCAAGCGCGAGTACCTGACGGACGAGCAGTTGGCCGCTGCCCGGGTCCGCGCCAAGCAGTCCATCAACGAATACTGCAACTAGCCTGCGACCGCCCGCAGCCCTGGCGGCTGCGCGAGGCCTCAATCGGGCACAATGGTGCCCGCCATGAACGTCGGATTCATCGGTCTGGGCGCCATGGGCCAGCACATGGCCCGCAATCTTCATCGTGCCGGTTTGCTGACCGGCGCCTGGAATCGCACCAAATCCAAGTCTGAAGCGCTCGCATCTGAAACCGGCTGCAGGGCCTTCTCGACTCCCGCCGAACTCGCCGCGGACTCCGAAGTCATCTTCACCTGCGTCTCTGCGGACGACGATCTGCTGTCCGTCATCGAAGCACTGCTGCCCGGCTTGCGCAAGGGCACTATTGTCGTGGATTGCTCGACCGTAGCTGCCGACACGGCGCGCAAGGCCGCCGCGCGCCTCGCGCCTGCCGGTGCGGCGCTGCTCGACTGCCCCGTCAGCGGTGGTGTCGAAGGCGCAAAGAATGCGACTCTAGCCGTCATGTGCGGGGGTGACCAGGAAATATTTGAGCGCGCACTTCCCGTGCTTTCGGTGATCGGCAAGACCGTCGCGCTCCTCGGTCCGACCGGCGCTGGCCAGGCCACCAAGGCGACAAACCAGATCCTCTGTGCAGGGGTCATTCAGGTCGTGGCCGAAGCGATGGCTTTTGCCCAGGCCGAAGGACTGCCGCTCGAGCAGGTGATCGAGGTGCTCGGCAAGGGAGCGGGATCAAGCTGGTATTTCGTGCATCGCGCGCCGTTCATGGCGCGCGGCGAGTACCCCGCCGGTTTCCGCGTGCGGCTGCACGACAAGGATCTGCGCATCTGCCGCGATATGGCCGCCCGACATGGTGCGACGCTGCCAGTCGTCGAAAGCACGCTCGCCGACTACAAGCGACTGCTCGAGACCGGGCACGGAGATGAGGATATATCGACGATCTTCCGGCTGAAGGCGCCGCTGTTCTCGGGCGGGAAATGAACCCATGAACGCCGCCCGCCGCGAACGACCGGGTTTCTACCTGCCGGATTTCTGCGGGGCGCAAAGTGTGCTGGCGGTCGTCCTGATCGCGGAACTGGTGGCGCTATTCCTGACACTCGCGCGCATCGGCATCTCCGCGCAGTTCTGGACCGACCTTGCGCGCACTTCGCTGTTCCTGCTGTGGGCCGGGCTTGGCACTGCTGCTGCGCTCTGCACCGCTCGCGGCGCCTTGTCGAGGCTCGACGTACAGCGTGGCTCGCTGCTGGCACTGCTGCTCATGCTCGGCGTGACGGCAGCCGTCACCGAGGGCGCATGGTGGCTCGCCGCATCGGCTCAACGGCTGCTCGGCGTCGAGATGGATCCGCTCGGCGCAGA
>JAOUGR010000248.1 GCA_029857655.1 Gammaproteobacteria bacterium
CGCACCCACCGCGAGCGTTAGCCCGCCCGCAACCGCGCCGACCACCAGCCCCAGCAGGATCCGATTGGCAAGTCGCGGGTCGATGTTGTCGGCGGTCATGTCCAAGTTCCTCCGGCGAATGTCGGCACGTGGCAATGTTAACCTCTCGTACGGAATTCCGGAGAGTCATGACTGTGCCATCGCGCGCCATGTTCCTTGCGATCCCGCTCCTGTTGGGCGCGTTGGTCGGTTGTGCGACAAGCCATGCGCCCGACCTGCCACGCCTGTACGAGACGTATCCCGCGGACCGCCACCAGGTACCGGTGATACTCATCCCGGGGTTGCTCGGCTCACGGTTGGTCGATCGGGAGACCGGCGTGGAAGCCTGGCCAGGCAGCACCCGCAAGCTCCTGACCAGCGGCTACCTGGAACTGGCATTGCAGATCGATCCCGCAACACTGGAGCCGCTGGACGACGGACTGGTGCCGGGCGGCTTGTTCGACAGCGCGGTCGGGCTGGATTACTACGTCCGGATCGTCAAGGCGTTGCGGGAATCCGGTGGCTACCGGCAGGCGCGCCCCGGCCAGCCCGCCACGCGTGGCGCGGCGCGGCTGTACACCTTCACCTACGACTGGCGGCAGGACATGGTCCGCTCGGCGCAGAAGCTGGATGAACTGATCGAGCAGATCCGGCGTGACTACGGTGACCCGGAACTGCGCGTGGACGTGGTCGCGCACAGCATGGGCGGCATGATCGTGCGCTATTACCAGCGCTACGGCACTGCCGACGTGCTGGACGGCAATGCCTTCCCGGTCACCGGTGCCGGCGCGCGCAAGCTGCGGCGACTGGCGTTGATCGGCATCCCCAATCTGGGCTCGGTGAGCGCAATCCACTACTTCATCAATGGCTACCGCGTCGCATTGTCACGCCTCGTGACCGAGGGTGTCGCGACCATGCCGGCCATGTACGAGTTCTTTCCGAGCCCGCAGGTCACCTGGATCACGACTACCTGGGGCGAACCGCTGCGCCTCGATGCGTTCGATATTTCGGTCTGGAGGAATTTTGAATGGTCCGTGTTCAACCGCCAGATACAACGCCGGATGGCATCTCATCCCGGAATCTGGCCACCCCAGGACGTGTTCGAGCGTTATTTCGAGAAGCACCTGATGCGCGCGCAGCGCTTCGTCTGGTCACTGATGGTCCCGGTCGGCGATGTCGAGCTGGTCGAGCCATTCCTGTTTGGAGGCGATTGCGTGCCGACGCCAGCGCGCCTGGTCATCGAGGAAGTGGATGGTGATGCCGTCGCGCGACTGATACCCGAGCAGATACTCAGGCCCGTGCGCGGCGTCGACTACGAGAAGTTGATGTATGAGCCGGGCGACGGCAGCGTCACGAAGTCATCCTTGCTCGGCGTGCCGGAACCGGATCCGCCGAATCCGCGGCACGAGCTCGCCACCGTGGAACCCGAACACGCCTTCTTCTATTGCGAGCAGCACACGGCATTGACCGGCAACCGCGCCTTCCTCGACAAGCTGCTGCATTACCTGTTGAGTCCGGACTGATCCACGGCCCCTGCCTCGACGATATAGCCGCACCATTTGCAGTCCTCGCCCGCCTCCGGGACGCTGCTCCCGCCCACGGTCGCAACCGTGCGCCGGAATGTGTCGAGCACCCAGGCATCGTCGCCATCGTAGGAAATCATGTACGTCGAGAACCGGAGTGTGTCGCGGAATTCGCCTGCCCTGGCGTCGCCGTTCGCATAGACAAACCAGCCACGGTCGCTGACCTTGAACCCCTGCCGGCGCACCAGGAACTGGTAGACATCCATCTGCCGCTGGTACGAGGGATAGAGTCCCGCGGTCGACGGCGTCTCCTTGCGGGCGGTCGCCTTGTAATCAGCAACGATCAGTTCGCCGGTCGCCGCCTGCCAGAGGTCGTCGATGGCACCAAACAGGGTCCAGCCGGTCTGCTCGTCGATCCAGCGCACACCGGTGAAATTCTGGCGCCATTTGTCGAGTTCGGGGTGCACAAATGGCACGGCATCGAGCCCCACCTCCTCGAACAACGGGTGCGGCTCGCCGGCCGCACGATAGCGGTCGAATTCCGCTTTCAGCAGCGTATCCACGGCAAGATTGAGCGTGAACGGCGGACCGCTGGGCCGGGGAATGCCGAGCGCGACATCGAGATAGAGACAGCGGGGACATTCGACGAAGAGATCGATCTTCGAGCGGCTCAACTGGCGGCGCTGCAGTGAGCGACTGGTCATCGAAGCCTCTGTGAAGAGGCCGCCGCGCCGCGATAGTGTGCTGGACTAACCCGTGTGGGATTGGATTCACCCGACCGTGGCGCGGCGGGCCTTGCTAACAATGCCCGTTAACGTGATGTGATTTCAAGTGGCATCGCATCGGTGATGCTGCGGCGAGACGATCCGACGGAGCGACAGGCCGGTGCCGGCGTCGCAATTGCGAGGCTAGAATCACCTGCAACTGCAGACACGCAGGGGCCACGGGAGTGATCGCCATGCAATCGTCGATTCGAGTCTTTGCGACCAGGCCAGCACGCCCTACGCTTGCGGCACTGCTTCTTTTCGCGCTGCCGGCAACGATGTCGCATGCCGAACCGGTACGCCGGGGATGGATCCATCGCAAGCACCATGCCGGGCACCTATCGCTTTGAATGGGTCGTGCCGGACCGTGTCGCGAGCGGTCGCTCCGAGATCCCGGAGCTCGGCATCGCCTCAGGCATCCTGTTCTACGTGCGCGAGCGCCGCGCGACGATCGAGATGGTTTCGGTCGGCGCCGACGGACATCTCTGGGTCATGACCGGGCCCATCGACGGCGAGACACGCAGTACGCCACCAACGCCGCTGGCCGACGGCGGCTCCATGCAACTGCGGTTTGCGCGCTTCAATGTGGAACCGGATCGGTTCGAGTCGCGCATGGAGTTCACGCTCGATGACGGCGCGACCTGGAAGCCCGGCAATCACCAGGTATTCCTGCGTGCCACGGCGGGGCCAGCAGATTAGGCCGGCCGGCGAGGCAGAAATGCTTGTGTAATCGAACGCGAAGTCGAAGATGTTTGCCCCGCGGGGGCCGGATCCGTGTCTGTGTAACGGTCCGGTTTTATTTTATAATCAATAGATTAGGGGGTTACATGGGTGGAAAAAGATTGCTGCTGATCGTGGCGGCGTGTGCGGGATTGGCTGCAGGCTGCAGCAAGCCGGCATCGGAAGCACCGGCGGCGGTCGACCTGGCCGCTGAAGCACAGGCCGTGCGCGATCGCTCGGCAGCCTGGTTGCAGATGGCGCAGGCGAGAGACTACGCCGGCATCACAAACGACATGTATGCCGCTGATGCGGCCACGATGTTCGACGGCAGCATCAGCCACGGCACGGCTGAGATCCTGGCGAGCTCGGAAGCCGACAACGCCAATACACCGAATTCAACCATCGAGTGGTCCACAACGACAGTAAAGGTCGCGGGGTCCGGTGACCTGGCCTACGAGCTCGGCACTTTCAACTTCGACCCGGATGGCGCCGGTGACGCAGCTGCGGCGACTGGCGAATACGTCACCATCTGGAGCAAGGCAGATGGCGGTTGGCGCGCGGTGGTTGGATGCCGGCACGGCCCACAAGGCAGCCACGGCCCCTGCTGGAGGCTGAACCACACTGCCGGCTCGACCTGAATGGTCGACGGCATGAAACCTGATCCCGTCGAACCGCCCAGGCTGTATCGCGGCCTGCGGCGGTTCGACGTGATCTCGCTGACGGTCAATTCGATCGTCGGCGCCGGCGTATTCGCGATGC
>JAOUGR010000249.1 GCA_029857655.1 Gammaproteobacteria bacterium
CTGCGATCAACTCACGCAGGGATGAAGCGTCGCGCGCCTCGGCTGCAGTCTCCGCGGCCCCGACCAGGGCGCGGATCTCGTCTTCGGGCGAGGCGCCGGACCCGCAGGCCGCGAGAATCCAGGCTGCGGCAACGAGCCAGTTACGCGCGCGCAGGATAGGTTTCCCACTGTGGCAGCCCGTCGGTGATCTCGAACCACGACGCGCGGCTGGTGGCGAAGATGTTGCCCAGCGGCCTGGCGCCCGGGTCGGTGTCGAGACTGCCGCAGGGCACGACGGCACGGCCGCTGGAGACGACGCGCGGCACGGAGCTGCCGCATCGGCCACAGAAATCCTGGCCAAAATGCTTCGCTCCGGGCAGAGAGTATCGTTTCACTTCACTCTCGCCCTGCAACCAGGTGAGCTGCTCGCGCAGGTAAAAGGCATTGGTCGCGTGCGCGGCGCTGCGCGCCCTGCGGCAACGCGAGCAATGACAGTTCTGCATGCGCTCCGGCTTGCCCGCAAGTTCCCAGGCGACGGCGCCGCACAGGCAGCTGCCGTGCGTAACGCCGGGTATCTGCGGAAAATGCGGCCGGTCGATGCCCATGCCGCCACCGAACTGCGGCGGGTAGCCGGGATGCTGCGGTAGCCCGTCGGTGATCGGATACCAGGGCGCGCGGGAGCCGGCGAACATGTGCATCTGCGGCTTCAGGCCGGGATCGTCCTGCAGGTTGCCGGCCGGAATCAGCACGAGATTCATGGCGGGCAGCAGCATCGGTGTCACCGACCCGCAGGTCCGGCAAAATGGCCGGCGGCCATTCTCGGACGAAGGATAAGTCTCGATGTTGTCCTGGCCCGAAACCCAGCGGAATCCGGTGTCGGGCGCCGAGACGAAGGTCGAGAACATCGCGCCGTGGTGCTTGCGGCACATGGAACAGTGACAATTGGCCATCATCGCGAATGGGCCGGCGACCTCGTATCGCACAGTCCCGCATAGGCAGGTTCCCGTATACATTGTGGTACCTCGGGGTAATGGCCCCCCATAGTTTGCACCAAGGAGAGCCCGAGTCATGTACACGCTTTATTACGCACCCGGGGCGGCGAGCCTTGCCGTGCACTGGATGCTGATCGAGCTCGGTGTTCCGCACGAGCTCAAGAAGGTGGATATCGAAGCGGGCGAGCACCGCCGGCCCGAGTACCTGAAGCTGAATCCGAATGGCTTCATACCGGCACTGATCGTGGATGGCACGCCCCTCTATGAGAGCGCGGCGCTCCTGATGCTTCTGGCAGAACGCCATCCGGAAGCGGGGTTTGCACCGCCCGCTGGCAGCCCGCGACGCGGCCCATATATAACCTGGATGTTTCACCTCTCGAACACGCTGCAGGTTGCATTCAAAGACTGGTTCTACCCGGAGCGGCCGGCAGGTCCGGAAGCTGTCGAGGGAGCCAAGACGGGCGCCCGCACGAGAATCGAGGAATGCTGGGATCGCGTCGGGGCCCAGATCCGGTCAGGTGGCCCTTATCTGATTGGCGATCGGGCAGGGGCTGCCGATTTCCTGGCGACGATGCTGATGCGCTGGTCGCGCAACATGCCGAAGCCCGCAACCGAATGGCCGGTCATCGCGGACTATGTCGCGCGCATGAAAGCGCGGCCGTCGTTCAAGACGCTCTATGCGCGCGAAGGCCTGGCCGAGTGGGCCTGAGGACTACAGGAACGTGTAGGTCAGGCTCAGTGATATCGTGTCCAGGCCCTCGTTCTGGACGATATTGAAGCGCTCGTACTCAAGCCGCGCACCGACGCTCCCGAAGCGCACCTGGATGCCGGCGCCATAGGCGAGATCCGTGCCGCTCTCATTGACACGGAAGACCGGTACAAATCCTCCGATCGAATGGCCGTCGAATTTCCAAGAGTTGACGCCCACCTTGGCGAACAGGTCCACCAGCGGCAGGTCCAGATAACCGACTGCGAAGGCGGAAAGCGTCTTCGCCGTCAGGCTGGCGCTTGCCGGGCAGGGCACGGTGATGAACTGGATGCAGACGATGCCCGAGGGCACGGTCGCATTGCCGTGGTCGATATAGCTTGCTTCGACGCCGAAGCTGTCAAGCGGTCGCCAGCCGGCGATCAGCTTGTATCCACCGGTGTTGTCGTCGAACGGCGACAGCGCGCCAGGATTCGCGAGGCCGTAATCGCTCTGCACTGCACCCGCACCGAGGTAGAAGCCGTTGTCGGCGGCCTGTGCGAGTGATGCGGCGCAACATAAGCCAAGGACGGTAGTGAAGCGCAACATGGGAACCTCCGGACCTGAGGGGTACGGATAAGACCGGCCATTGCCGGCAAGGGTTCCCTATGAGCCCGGTGAATCGGCAGGCGTGATCAACGGCTCCACGGCCTTGATGCCGCAGGCGAAGATCAGCAGCGTCTCGCCGATCGTGCCGGGCTCGATCTTCTCCCAGTAGCGCAGCAGGTTGGTCGAGCGCTCCGGTTCTTCGGCCTGCAGGTTGTTCCACTTGTAGAAGATCAAGCCGCGTGTCGAGCGCTGGCGCTTGACGCAGTCCCAGTCGTCGCGGCTGACGGCGCTCTTGTGTGTGCCGGGGCTCTGCGGGTTCTTGTACTCGATGCGCAGCCACATCGTGACGATGTCGCCATTGCGTTCTGCTTCGACCCTGCTCGCGAAATAGACCTGTTCCGGGTAGGTTTCGAGCCACTCCCAGTCGCTGCGGCCGCGCAGCTCCAGCTTCTTCACCCACTCGTTACCGAGCCCTTTCATCGGCACTGTCTCGATCTGCGCAAAAGACGCTGGCGAGAACGCCAGCAGGGCGAGCGCGAGGATGGATGCTTGGTGCAAACGGTTCATGAATTATTTGACGCGGCAGGCCGGGCCCAGGTTCCAGATTATCAGCCGAGGATTGCCTCGCGTCGATAGAGCCGCCCGGCGAGCCAGGCAAGCAGCCAGCCGAGAAGCAGGCTGCTCCCGACGGACAGCAGCACCCAGGTCGCGGACGACGGCTCGCCACGCATCAATCCCTGGATGATGAGGTGCTGCGAGAGGCTCGGCACCAGCATGAGTGCCGCAGATGGCTGCACCGACAGCACGCTCGCGATGGCGATCGGCACGGTCGGCACCAGCATGACAACGCCGAGCCAGGACTGCGCTTCCTTGTAGCTGCGGGTAAATGAGGCGACGACAGTCAGTAGCCCCGCGCCGATCAGCGCGAACGGCAGCATCACCAGAAATACGCCAACCGCCACCCCGCGGCCAAAGTTGGCGGTCATGCCAAAGGTTTCGAGTGGCACGAAACGCAGGGCTGCCGCGATCGAGGCGGTGACGAGTGCGAGCGCCAGGATCATCATGCAAGCTGCCGCCGCGACCTTGCCGTAGATCAGCTGCTCGCGCGCTGCCGGCACCGTCAGGAGTGCTTCGAGCGAACCCCGCTCGCGCTCGCCGGCCGTCGCATCGATGGCGAGATACAGCCCGCCCAGCAGCGTGACCAGCAGAATCACGTAACTCAGCATGCCAAGCAGGAGCGTCGCGCGCTGGCTTGGTGTCGAGACATCGACATTGTCGACGACAACGGCACGCATGACCGTAGTGGAAATCCCGCGTGCCTGCAGGCGCAGGGAAGCGATCATCGCTGAATAGCCGGCCACGGCCTGGTGCACGCGGGCGGCGCGGCGTTCCGCGCGGGTATCCGAGCCGTCGGCGTAGATCACCACCGCGGCCGGCTCGCCAGCCGCGAAGCGCTCGGCAAAGGTTCCGGGGACCCGCAGCACGACAAGGCCGTCGCCATCGGCGATCCAGGCG
>JAOUGR010000250.1 GCA_029857655.1 Gammaproteobacteria bacterium
TCGAGTCGCGGTCGACCGGCAGGAAAAGTGCCTGCCGCGTGGTGTTCATCAGTGAGTAATCAATGCTGTTCTCCGAAAACTTGATCATGCGCACCAGATAGAAGAACGGGATAAAGCCGCCGATGACGTCGCCGAACATCGGCCCGAACGCCAGCAGGCCATATCCCAGCGCGAGGATGACCGGCTGGAACAGCAGCGCACCGCGCACGCCGACAAGGTGGTAAATGCGCGAAACCAGAAACAGCTGGATGGCCAGACTGATCAGCGTTACCCAGAAATAGAAATTGCCGTAGAACTCGGTGATGAGCGAGCCCAGGTCGAGGGTCCCGCCGCTTGCGGCGACGCGCTCCACGGCGTGGGCTTTCGCGTAGTCCGCGAGGATGTACTCTCCCGTGGTGTTGATCCAGTTGAGCAGCACCACGAACAGCGCCATGTGCAGCAGATAGCGATCGCGCAGCACCAGGCCGATGCCGCCGAGCAGCCGGGGCACGGGCCGGGAACGATCGATTTCGATTGCGCGCGATCCCGGCGGGATGGCGGCGCGTTCAGGCGCAGCAAGGAACAGCGTGGCGCCGAGTGTGCAGGTCGCGAGGACCATGAGTCCCATGGGCGTGAGCCCTGTGACCGCCACCTGCGCGAGCTTGGAGCCGGCGAGCGCGCCCACGTTGGCGCCGAGCATGATCACCACGAACAGGCGCTGGCCGCTCCTGACGTTGAACGAGTCCGCAGCGAAGGCCCACATCTGCGACACGACCAGGAGGCCGTAGATGCCGACCCACACGAAGAACGGAAACGCGATGGGAACCTGATAGTGACTGAGCACGGCGAACAGCGGCAGCGTCACCACGAAGAACAGCGTCACGGCGCGCAGCAGATGCGCACCGTGGAGGTGGTGTCGCAGCCGGCCATACAACGGCACGACGAGCATCAGGACCAGCGCCATGACCGCCACCGCGTACGCGCGCGTCTCGGCCGAGAACTTGGTGAGCATGAAGGCTTCGCGCAGCGCTTTCACCACCTGGTACGACGCGAGCAGCAGGAAACCGTGCAGAAAGAACAGGAACGCGGCGCGGCCCTCGCCGGGCGCCACGCGCGTGACGAGCGACAGCAGCCGCTCGAAGCGGGTCAGGCTGGCATGGTCGTAGTTCAAGCGGTCAGCATCTCGGACGATGCCGGTCTCGTCCAGCGGCGCAATGATCTTCCAGGACTGGCGAGTGTCCGCATTCTTGCCTCTGCCCATCGATCCGAAGGGAATTTGCGGCAGACCATCTACAAGCCGCGGATAGTAAACACGCCCGGCAGCGGAAGCCAGCGAATCAAGCCATGGCTGGACGGCAAAGGAATCCCGGATCATCGGGGCTGACGTGAGGTACGTTCCGCACTCACGTTCCGCTCTTGCTCCCCTCGGCCTCGGCCCTGATTTCCTTCAAGTCGACCCTGAACGGGCCCGACTGTTTGTCCGAAATGAGCAGGCCCACGTACCGCACGTCGGCGAATTGCACGGGCGGCGCGGCGACGGCGCGTCCGCGGAAGTTTGCGTGGAAATCGACCGGCTGGAAACGCAATGTCTTCCACTCCTGCGATGCGACGAACGCGGCCTGGTATTGCGCCGTCCGGGGACCGTCGTCGAGTTTGAGGGTCAGCTTGTATCGCCGCCCGTCGCCGCGCACCGTCAACAGCAACACGGTCGAGTCCGCAGTAAACCTGACGGGTCCCCTGCAGGATGCGAAGCCGCCGTTGTTCTCGAGCGAAACTTCCCCCGTGAACGACATGGATCCGGGCGCCAGGTTGAGCCGCGACGTGGACAAGCCGCCCATGACGCCATCGTTGATGACCTGAAAAGTCCGCACGACGTCCGGACTGGAGAAATCGAGCAGCGGCGGACCGGGGAACGTGAATGGCATGAGTGTCAGGGTTGCTGCCAGCCGGCGCGTCTGCAGCGCACACAGCCGTCTTCGCGATGGTCGACTACGGCGCTGCTGCCCTTCCTGACCGAGGGGTAACACGGGATTCCGGGCACATGGGTGACACTCTGAGGCCTTCTTGCGGGAGAGCAAGAGTGCCGTGGCAGGAGTGCACCAAGATGGACGAACGAATCAGGTTCGTGGCCCGGCCGCTGGACGGCGAGAGCGAAACCGGCAACTGGATCTGCACGCCGGACTACTGGCGCTGCCACGTGCACGAAACCCTTCGCAAGGTCTGCATGATCCGCTGCCATTAGCCGCGCGTGGCCTTCGTTGCCATTCGGAAATACGTGTCGGGCGTATTCGAACTTCATTGCCACAGACGCGAGTGCTTGCCTTCCAGGAGTTTCCTGCGGAGATCCTCGACCTCACGCTCCAGGTGGCTCCTGCTGGTCAACTGACCCTCCAGCGCCATCAAGTGGCGAAAACGAGAGACTTGATCGCGTGCGATGCGGTCCGCCCGCTCTTCAACGGTTTCCTGCAACGAACGCTTGGGAATCAATGCGTAGCTGAGTTCACACCCTAGAGCCGCTGCGTAGCGCTGGAGTGTTGCAAGGGTAATGCCGCCCCTGGACTCGGCGCGTTCGGCATCCACCACAGCGGCCTGGGTGACCCCAACAGACTTGGCGAGCTGCCTTGTTGTCATCCCCAGTGCTTCCCGGATCGCGCGAAGCCAGCCGAGTGCAGGTCGCGAACGCGGCAGGGTGCGCCACTGAGCGAGTGTTTCGTCCAGCTGTCTCAAAGCCAACGTGCGAAGCATGGAATTTGTCCGAATAGCCATGACCCTTCGTATGAATCGTATCTGACAAGCAATAACCTGTCATATCGTTTGCCAGGCAGACAGAGAACGGGCTAAGTGGGCTGGCGGGAACGCGTGTAGTCTGGGCAGCAAACAAGCACAAGTCTTGCAAGAGGGCGTTTGGGTGCGACGTTCTGCTGTCTTGGGGCTGCTGTTATTGCTCGCCAGCTGCGGTGGCGGTGGCGGTGGTGGCGGCGGATCGTCTGCGCCTCCTCCCGCACTGACGCTGTCTCCGGCTTCGGTGCACGCAACGGCGATGCAGGGCACGAGCGCCGAGATGACGGTCACCTTGACGCTGTCGTCAGCCGCCGTCGCCAACGACACCGTCTACATCGGCATCGAGGACAGCGCGTCGGTCATCGAAAGTGCTGACTTCACCAATGTCACACGGACCACGGCGACGCTCACGCTGCACAGCGTTACGACGCTGTCCGTCGGCCAGCACTCCGGAGTCCTCAACTTCTACATCTGCAAGGACAGCAGTTGCTCATCCCTGGTGTCAGATACTCCGGCGCGACTCACTTATACGATCACGATTACGCCCGCACCGCCGGTCGCGGTGATTACGCCCTCATCTCTCACGGCCACCATCGAAGCACAGGATGCGTTGCGGATTACCGTCACCGCAGACGTTGCCGCCGGAATCTATGTCAGCGATTTCAGGGTCGACGATCCCCGGGGCTTCTTCGATGCCCCCGTGACCGTGAGCGCCATCAACGGACAGCGCTATACGCTGATACTGAGCGCGCCGCCGAAGAACGTGGCCAGCACATACACCGGAACCATTAACCTGCAGGCATGCAGCTCCAACTGTGCGTACAGCCCGCAACTTCCCGGTTCGCCCGTCCAGATTCCCTACACCATCACGGTAACGCCGTTCGTCCCGCTGCCGCCGGTGCCCACGGCGTCGGGACTGCCCGAGTGGGAGACCTATCAGGGCAATGCCGGTCACACGGGTTTCGTTCCAGTCACGCTGGATCCGTCGCGCT
>JAOUGR010000012.1 GCA_029857655.1 Gammaproteobacteria bacterium
GCGCGCGACGCTCGACCGCGACGACGCTGCAGTTGCTGCACTCGCTGCGCAGATCTTCGTCGAGCGGCGCGGGCGCGTGGTGCTGTCCGTGAACGGCACCAATTTCCAGGTCAAGGTCTGGCAGGCTCTGCTCGAACTCGGGTCACGCGGGCCGACCAGCTACTCGGAACTTGCGCGCGCCATCGGACGGCCTTCCGCGAGCCGCGCCGTGGGGCAGGCGGTCGGTGCGAATCCGATTGCATGGCTCATTCCCTGCCATCGCGTATTGCGAAGTGATGGCGGACTCGGCGGTTATCGTTGGGGAGTCGAGCGCAAGCGGGCGATGCTTGCCTGGGAACACGCGACGGGCGTCGGCGCGCGCGCTTAGGGCGCGCAGCCGGGAATCAGAGGCTGCCTTGCCGGGGCGACGGCGCAGTGGGCTCTGCGTCGGTCTCATCCGCGCTTTCTGTTTCATCGGATGGCCGTGACTTGCGCGGCGAAACCATCATTGCAAGCATGCTTTCCTGCATCCGGTTCCACAATTCCATGTTCTGGCGCGTCATCTCCGCCATGGCATTCATCGGCGGCGGCGTGCTGTTCAGCATCTGGGAGATCTGCTGCTGGACGCTTTCCTGCTGGCGCATGAATGTCGAGACGCTCTGCTCGAGGTAGCGCGCCATGAAGTCCTGCATCGGACCCCCGTAGTAGCGGATGATCGACTCCAGCAACTGGGTCGTCAGGATGGGCTTTCCGAACTGCTCCTGTTCGGCGATGACCTGGAGCAGGATCAGCCTGGTGATGTCCTCACCGCTCTTGTCCTCGACGACCCGGATCTTCTCGCCCTTGACGATCAGGTCCCGAATGTCCTCGAGGGTGACGTGCTTGCTGATCGAAGCGTCGTAAAGCCGCCGGTTGGCGTACTTCTTGATCAGGCGTTCCTTGGTCATGACTTGAGTGTACCGGATCATGCCGCAGTGCGATAACGCACTGCGGCATGACGCCCCGGCAGGGGCCGGTACGGGCAAAAAAAGGACGGCGGCCCGAAGGCGCGCCGTCCCGAGGGGGGAGGGTCAGATTCCGATCAGGCGGCTTTCTTGGCCGTCTGGGCGGTCTCGGCAACGGTCTTTTCGAAGAGCTTGGTGATCTCGGCCTGGTGCTCCGTGGAGAGCTTGACCAGATCCTGCGAACGCTGCGTCGCCTTCTCGGCAAACTGCGTCGTCAGCTCGACCTGACGGGCCGTCAGCTCGTTGAAATCCTTGGCGGTCGTGGCGAGTTGCATCTGCTGCATCGAAAAATCGAGCACTTCACCGACAAAGGCAAGCTGCTGGCGCGCGACGCGCTCGAAACCCTGCAGGGTCAACTCGTTGAACTTGGCGGCGGGTGCAAAGGCCTTCTTGCTGGCATCCACAAACGCGCTGAAATCGAAGGTTGGGTTCATCATTTCTGGCATCCTTAGAGTATCTGGGCTGTAACGGGATTGGCGCCATAATAGACCAATGTTTATTGCAGTGCAACAAAGATTATGTCCGCCTCTGAAGGGAATCTCGAAGTAAACATTATATCTAGATAAAACAATGTGTTATAAAAATATAATGCATCCATGCCGGATTGATTTGTGGAGCCTTGATTGTGCGGCGCACTCATTCGCCGGCCGCCTGGAAACGAGATGACGGACCCGCTCGGTGAAGCCCAGCAGGAATTCCTGCGCCAGGCCCTCGATGGCGGCGGCGAGGCGGTTCGGCGAATTCGCGAATTCGGCGAGGATTATCTCGGCATCGCCCGTGAACTCTGGAAACTCGTCGAATCGCGGGCGGCGTCGGAGCCCGGCGTTTCGCCGCAGGCATTCCGCGCTAGCCTCGATCACCTTCATGACGGGCTGAAGGAAAAATTCGAGCGCCTGCATGTGCCGGTTTTCGGCCCCTTGCAAGCGCAACAGCAGGCGACCGAGCAATTGATGGCGGCGACACTGCGCTGGCAACGCGCCTCGTCGCGCCTGGGCGAGCTCTTGTCTGCTGCGGCCACGGCAGCAGTCGAGAATCTCGTCGTGGCACTCGCGAACGCGCCGGCTACCGCGCCGCCGATTACTTCCCTGCGCCAGTTACACGACCTGTGGGTTGATTGCGGCGAGCGCGCATATGGCGAAGTGGCGCACAGCGATGACTTCGCCGCCGCCCAGTGCAAGCTGCTGTCTGCGATGGTCGAGATGCGATTCGAGCAGCGCCGCGTGATCGAGGAATGGGCGCGCGCATTCAATCTGCCGACCCGCGCCGAGATTGACGCAATTCACGGGCGGCTGCATGAGCTTGCCCGCGTGCTCCGCGAGGAACTTAAGCGATGAACCGGCTGGCAATTGATGCGGCACAGGCTGCCCGCGAGATCGCGGATTTCTCGAGTCGAATGGCGGCGGGGACGCGTGCGCTCGCGACACTCGAGGCACCGGCTGAGGGCTGTTCGGACCGCGATGCGGTGTATCAGGAAGAACGGGTCGTCCTTTATCGCTATCGCCCGCTGGCGCCCAGCGCCGGCCTGCCGCCCCTGTTGATCTGCTACGCGCTGGTCAACCGGCCCTACATGATGGACCTGCAGCCGGAGCGCTCGCTGATACGCGGCCTGCTGATGCGCGGCCTCGACGTGTACCTGGTCGACTGGGGATATCCCGGGCAGGCGGACCGCTTTCTCGAACTCGACGACTACGTCAATCGCTACCTGGGCAATTGCATCGACCACATCCGCCGAGCGATTGGCGTGCCGGCCGTCAACCTGCTGGGCGTTTGCCAGGGCGGTACGCTGGCGCTGTGCCATGCGGCCCTGCATCCCGAGGCAGTCCGCAACCTGGTGACGATGGTGACCCCCGTGGATTTCCACACGCCGGAGAACCTGTTGTCAAAATGGGTTCGAGGCGTCGACGTCGACCGGATGGTGGAAGTATTCGGCAACATCCCCGGGGAACTGATGAATGCCACATTCCTGTCGCTGATGCCGCTCAGGCTGACCAGCCAGAAGTACGCGGGCATCGCCGACATCGCCGATGATCCGGCCGCACTCGCGAATTTCCTGCGCATGGAAAAATGGATCTTTGACAGCCCGGACCAGGCCGGGGCCGCATTTGCGCAGTTCGTGCGGTGGTTCTTCCAGGAGAACCGGCTCGTGCTCGGCGGGCTTGTGATGGGCGGGCGGCGCGTGGACCTGCGGCTGGTCGACTGCCCGGTCCTGAATATCCACGCGTCGCAGGACCACCTGGTGCCGCCGTCCGCGACGCTTCCGTTGCGCGGCCTGGTCGGAAGCCGTGACTACACGGGCTTTGAATTCGACGGCGGGCACATCGGCATCTATGTGAGTGCGAGGGCGCAGGAATTGCTGCCGCGGACAATCGCCGAATGGCTGGAAAAGCGCTGACGCGCCAGCGCGTGGGGCATCGGTTAGCATCGACACAATGAGTACACCGCGTGAAAAGGCCCTTGCGCTGCTCCAGTCGTCGGTCGGCAAGGAGGTGCGCGTCAGCGACTGGCTGGATATCACGCAGCAGCGCGTCGACGCGTTCGCGGATGCGATCGATGACCACCAGTGGATCCACTGCGACCCGGCCCGCGCTGCGAAGGACTCGCCTTATGGCGGCACGATAGCGCACGGCTACATGACGCTTGCGCTATACAACAAGCTGCGCGGGCTCATGATGGATGACCGTTCCACGATGCCCGGCGTGCGCAATGTGATCAACTACGGCATCAACAAGCTGCGATTTCCGAGCGCCGTGCGGGTCGGCGCGCGGATGCGCGCAAGGGTGACACTCGAGGCCGTTGAGGAAGTCAGCGGCGGATTGCAGATCACTGAACACTACACGGCCGAGGTCGAGGGCAGCACCAAGCCTGCCTGTGTCGCCGAGGTCATCATGCGAATGTATTTCTGACGGACTACAGGATGCTGAACCAGTCCAGACGGCCAATCATCATCGCGATAGCGGTAATCGTGATTGCGGCGGCCGCCTATGCCTACGGCAGCCGCCGGCCGGAAGTTGCTGCTGCCGCGCCAGGCGGCGGCACCGCCGCGCCCGAGTCGGTCGCCGTGGTCACGGCGCCGGTGGTAGAGAAACCCATTGCGATCAGTATTGAGGCGCTCGGCACCGCCAATGCAAATGAAGCGATCGAGATCACCTCGAAGGCCGGTAACAAGGTGCTCGAGGTGGGATTTGACGAAGGCCAGTGGGTGCGGCGCGGACATGTGCTGGTCGAACTGGACGGCGCGCGGGACCGGGCGGACCTGGCCGCGGCTGAGGCGGCGCTGGCCGAGAGCCGCAGCGCCTTCGTGCGCAGCCGCGATCTTTTTGCCCAGCAGGCGCTGTCGCAGGCCCAGCTTGAGCAGATCGAGGCCACCCTGAAGGGAAACGAAGCGCGCGTCGCTGCGGCGGCAGCGCGCGTCGCGGATACGGTCATCCGCGCGCCATTCGACGGGCGGGTCGGGTTACGGCGCGTCAGCGTCGGGGCGCTGGTGAACCCGGGCACGATCATCACGACACTCGACGACACGCGCACGATGAAGCTCGACTTCGACGTGCCCGAGTCGTTCCTTGCGATCCTGAAGCCCGGCCTCGCCGTCGCCGCAAAGAGCATTGCTTATTCGGGCGAGTCGTTCGACGGTGTCGTGGAGTCCGTGGATTCCCGCGTTGATCCGGTCACGCGCTCGATCAAGGTGCGTGCCCGCCTGCCAAATCCGAAAGGGCTGCTGCGGCCGGGCATGTTCCTGACCGTCATCGTCAGCCGCGAACCGCTGCCCGGACTGGTCGTGCCGGAACAGGCTCTGGTGCCGGAGCGCGGCGAGGTCTATGTGTTCGTGGTTGCAGGCGGGCGCGCGTCGCGCCGCGCCGTCACGGTCGGGCGGCGCAGCCCCGGCGAAGTCGAAGTACTGACTGGCGTCAAGGCGGGCGAGCGCATCGTCATCGAAGGCACGCAGAGGATTCGCGACGACAGCGTCGTGCACGAACTCAGGCCCGGGGCCGCCCCGGAATAGCCGGCCTTACCGATGAAACTCTCGGAATTCTCGATCAGGCGGCCGGTATTCGCTACGGTCATCAGCCTGCTGCTGGTGATCCTGGGCCTGGTTTCCCTGACCCGACTCGCGGTTCGGGAATACCCGGAAGTGGACCCGGTGTTCGTGTCGATCACGACCAACTACCTCGGTGCGGGCGCCGCGATCGTCGAGAACAAGATCACGCAGGTGATCGAAGACCGCATCGCGGGCCTCGAAGGAATTGAGACGCTGCGTTCCAGTTCCCGCGACGGCCGCTCGGCGATCGATGTCGAGTTCAGCGCCGATAGAGACGTGGATGCGGCCGCAAACGACATCCGCGATCGCGTCGGGCGCGTGGTCGACGACCTGCCCGAGGAAGCCGATCCGCCCGAGATCCAGAAGGCCCAGTCCTTCGGCGAGGCGGTGATGTACCTCAACCTGTCCAGCGACCGGATGTCGGTTCTGGAGCTGACCGACTATGCCGAGCGGGTGCTGGTCGACCAGCTATCCGCGACGCCTGGTGTCGCGCGCGTCAATATCGGCGGTGAGCGCCGGCAGGCGGTGCGGATCTGGATCGATCGCCAGGCGCTCGCCGCACGGGCGCTGACAGTCGGCGACATCGAGGGCGCGCTGCGGCGCGAAAACGTCGAGTTGCCGGCCGGACGCCTCGAGTCCAGCGAGCGCGAGTTCGCGTTGCGCACCGACACCGGCCTTTCGCGTATCGAGGATTTCCGCAAGCTGTCGATCGGGCGCGGTCCCGACGGCTACCTGGTGCGGCTCGGCGACGTCGCGCGGGTCGAACTTGGCGCGGAGAACGAGCGCAGCGTCTCCCGGACGATGGGCCTGCCCGGAATCAGCCTCGGCATCGAGCAGATATCGAAGGCGAACACGCTGGAGGTCGCGAAGCAGATATACAAGACGTTGGAACGCATCCAGCCCGGGCTGCCCGCGGGCATGTCGCTGACCATCAATGTCGACCGCGCAGACTCGATCAATTCATCGCTGCGCGAGGTCGTCATCGCACTCGGGATTTCACTGACGATGGTGCTGATCGTCATTTTCCTTTTCCTCGGCAACTTGCGCGCCACATTGGTACCGGCGGTGACCATTCCCATCTCGATCATCGCGACATTCATGTTCATGGATTTCATGGGCTACTCGATCAACGTGCTGACGCTCCTGGGCCTGGTGCTCGCGATCGGCCTGGTCGTCGATGATGCGATCGTCGTGCTCGAAAACATCTACCGCCGCGTCGAGAAAGGGCAGCCGCCGCTATTGGCTGCGATCGATGGCAGTCGCGAGATCGGATTTGCCGTCGTCGCAACGACGCTGGTGCTGATTTCGGTGTTCGTGCCGATTTCGTTCCTGCCCGGCGCCATCGGCCGGCTGTTCCGCGAATTCGGCTTCACGCTGGCGGCGGCCGTGATGTTCTCGGCGCTGGTGGCGCTGACCCTGACGCCGGTGATGACGTCACGCCTGTTCCGGCAGGGGCAGCAGCGTGGCCAGTTTGCGCAGCGGCTGGATCGCTTCTTTCGCTCGCTCGCGCAGGCCTATGAGCGCCGCCTGCGCATCCTGCTCGGCCGGCCGTGGCTGATCATCGGTTGCACGCTGGCGCTGGTTGGCGCCGCAATCCTGGCCCTGAATGCGCTGCCCCGTGAATTCGCGCCTCCCGGGGACCTCGGCTTCGTGCGCATCGAGCTGGACGCCCCCGAAGGCGCGAGCCTCGAGTATACGGAACGGCAGTTGCTGCAGGCGGAGCGGATCCTGTTCAGCGAGACGGAACGCTACGGCGACATCCGCCGCTTCATCATGCGCATTGGCACGGGCGGCGGCGGCGGCACCACCGAAGTCAACGAGGTCCGCGGTTTCATAATTCTCAAGGACTGGGGCGAGCGCGAGCGCAGCGCCGTGGACATTGCGGCTTCGCTGACAAAGCAGTTCGAGTCGCTGCCCGGTGTGCGCCCCCGCATCTACGCGCTGCAGGGCCTGGGTTCACGCGGATTCGGCAGGCCGCTGCAAGCCGTCATCGGCGGCCCCGACTACCAGACGCTCGCGGGCTGGAGCGATCGCATACTGGATCTCGCCCAGCGGAATCCCGGGCTCACGGGTGTGGAAACGAACTTCCGGGAACGCAAACCGCAGATCGACGTGGCGGTGGACCGTGACCGCGCCGCGGAACTCGGCATCTCGCTCGAGTCGGTCGGCCGCACGCTGGAAACGGTGCTGGGCTCGCGGGTGGTCACGACCTATGTGGATCGCGGCCGGGAATACCGCGTGATCCTGCAGGGCCAGACGCGGGATCGCGCCGTGCCTTCGGACCTGCAGAATCTTTATGTCCGTTCGGATCGCAGTGGCGAGCTGGTGCCGCTGTCGAACCTGGTGCAATTGACGGAAACTTCCGGCGCGATGCAGCTCAACCGCTTCGACCGGATGCGCGCAATCACGATCAGCGCCGGGCTCGCGCCGGGCTACACGCTGGGCGAGGCGGTGACCTACTTCCAGGAGTTGGTGCGCGCGGAACTCCCGCCAGCGGCGCGGCTGTCCTTCGACGGGGAGGCCCGCGAGTACCTGCGTACCCAGGGACAGTTCTGGTCCACCTTCGTATTCGCAATCGCAATCGTATTCCTGGTGCTCGCCGCGCTGTTCGAGAGCTTCAAGCAGCCGGCCGTCATCATGACGACCGTGCCGCTCGCCCTGATCGGCGCCATCGCCGGCCTCGCCATCTACCGGCTGGCGGGCAGCCAGATGTCGCTCAACATCTTCAGCCAGATCGCGATGATCATGCTGGTCGGGATTGCCGCGAAGAACGGCGTGTTGATCGTGGAGTTCGCCAATCAGATTCGCGACCAGGGCTCCGAGCGGATCGCAGCGGTCATCCGGGCCGCGACCATCCGGCTGCGTCCGGTGCTGATGACGAGCCTGTGCACGGCCTTCGGCTCGTTGCCCTTGCTGCTCGCGACCGGGGCAGGGTCCGAGCAACGCGAGCCGATTGGCGTGGTCGTGTTCTGCGGGACGACGATCGCCGTCCTGCTGACCCTGTTCGCCGTGCCGGCGGTCTATGCCGTGCTGGCCGGGGAGCATCGCTCGCCCCACTATCTGACGGGGCTCATCGAGCGGCTGCGGGCCGGGGCGCCGCCGCCGGTGTCAAGCAGCGCCGATGTCGAACAAGTAATTGAAAAATAAGACAATCACAGCGATTGGTCGGGCCGGAACCCGCCCCGGCTGATAGACTTTTGAATTGAACAGACGCTCCGCAGTTCCTGCGGGCGCATTTCGAGAGTCCGGGGCAGCGAATCCAGCCGCCGGTCTTCTGATCAAGGATGCCCGACCCCAATCGCGCCGGGGGTCAGGCCGGCATTTTTCCGGCGCTTGCCGGTGGGCGGAGGAGTCCGGGAATGGCGACGGCGACGCCTTATCAGCAGCTCGAACAGGAGTTCCGCCGGCTCCATGCGTTCCGCGGCGTGCTGGCATTGCTGCGCTGGGACGCGGCCATCACGATGCCGCGCGCGAGCGCCGATGTGCGCGGCGACCAGCTCGCGGCACTGCAGATCGAGTGCCATACGCTGCTGGTGTCGCCGCGCATTTCGCGTCTTCTCGATCGCGCCGACGCCAATGCGCGCGGACTGGCCGACTGGCAGAGCGCGAACCTGCGCGAGATGCGTCGCCTGCACGATCACGCGATCGCGACGCCACCGACACTGGTCGCGCGCATCGCGCGCGCCGTGGCACTCGCCGAGGCACGCTGGCGCGAAGCCCGCGAACAGAATGACTTCGGCGTGCTGGCGCCGCATCTGGACGAAGTCGTCAAGCTGACGCGCAGCAAGGCCGAGCTGCTGGCCCAGCGATTCGGTCTCGACCCCTGGGATGCGCTCGCCGACGAATTCACGCCGGGACTGCAGTCGCGCGACATCGACGCGCTGTTCACGCCCTTGTCCCAGCGGCTGCCGACGCTGGTGACCGAGGCCATGGAGGTGCAGGCCGGGCATCCCGTGATCCGCATCGAGGGTCGGTTCTCGGCCAGCCGCCAGCGCGGACTCTGCACCGACGTCATGAAGGCACTGGGTTTCCCGTTCGACCGTGGCCGCTTCGACGAAAGTGACCATCCGTTCACCGAGGGCGTGCCCGGGGATATCCGGGTCACGGCGAAGTTCAACCTCAGGGATCCGTTCCAGGGCTTGCTGGGTGCCCTGCACGAAACCGGCCAGGCGCTTTATGACCTCGGCCTGCCGGCGGAATGGGTCGACCAGCCGGTCGGGCAGGATCGCGGCATGGCGCTGGAAGAAAGCCAGGCGCTGCTGCTCGAGATGATCGTGGGCCGCAGCAAGTCGTTCGTTTCGTGGCTGCGGCCACTGCTCGAAAAGCACTATGGCGCAGCGGGCCCCGAATGGACCGAGGAGAATCTCTACGGCTGGCTGAATCGCGTGGAACGCGGGCCAAACCGGATGGAAGCGGACGAGCTGACCTACCAGACGCATATCGGCCTTCGCTACGAGCTCGAACGGCGCATGTTCTCGGGTGAGCTGGCGGTAAAGGACCTTCGCGAGGCGTGGATCGAGTTGTCGGCCGACCGACTTGGCCTGGTGCCGGCATCGGACATCGAGGGATGCCTGCAGGACATCCACTGGGCGTTGGGGTCATTCGGGCATTTCCCGTCCTACGGCGTCGGCGCCGTGGTCGCAGGCCAGCTCTGGGAAACGATCAGGGAACAGCATCCGGGCATCGAGGCCGAAATCGCGGCCGGCCAGTTCGACGGCCTGCTGGCCTGGCTGCGCGAAAGGGTGCATTCGATGGGAGCGAAGATGGGCGTGCCCCAGCTCGTGGAACATGCAACAGGACGGAAACTGTCAGCGGCGCCCTTCCTGCGGTATCTCGAGCGCAAGTACGTCACAGAATTCTAGAATGTCGCCGTGATTCCGCTGCGCAAGGAAACCTCGGCCAATTTCCGGCGACTTGCCGCGCGTCTGCGCGGGCTGGTCGGCAAGGCGATCGCCGATTTCAGCATGATCGGGGAGGGCGACCGCGTCATGGTCTGCCTGTCCGGCGGCAAGGATTCGTACACGCTGCTCGACATGCTGCTGTCGCTGCAACGCGCGGCGCCGGTCAGATTCGAACTCTGCGCGGTTAACCTCGACCAGAAGCAGCCCGGGTTTCCGGAGCGCATGTTGCCCGAATACCTGGAGGGCCTGGGTGTTCCCTATCAGGTGATCGAGCAGGACACCTACAGCGTCGTGCGCCGGGTCATACTTGAGGGCCGCACGCAGTGCGGGCTCTGCAGCCGCCTGCGGCGCGGCGCGCTGTACCGCTTCGCGCGCGAGAATGGCTACACGCGGATCGCGCTGGGGCACCATCGTGACGACATCGTCCAGACGCTGTTCCTGAACCTCTTCCATGGCGGGCGGCTGAAGGCCATGCCGCCGAAGCTCCTTTCGGATGACGGCAGCAACGTGCTGATCCGGCCGCTGTGCTACGTGCCCGAGCGCGAGATTGAACGGTACGCGCGCGCGCGCGAATTTCCGATCATTCCCTGCACGCTGTGTGGCTCGCAACCGAATCTGCAGCGTGTGGCGATCGGCCGCATGCTGGAGGCCTGGGACCGCGAACATCCCGGGCGGGTGGATGCGATATTCACGGCGTTGTGCAATGTCGAACCATCGCACCTCGCCGATCCGCGCGTGTTCGATTTCGCCGCGCTCGAGCGCATGATCGCCGGGCCCGGCTCCTGACGTGGCGCCACAGCCGCTGCCGTTGCCAAACAGCTTCTGGGTCGTGCCGAAGCGCCTGCTTGCAGGCGAGTATCCGGCGGGACGCGACGAAGAAGCCACATTCGATCGGCTTAGGCGGCTGTTCGATGTGGGAATCAACTATTTCATCGACCTGACCGAGCCGGGCGAGCTCGATCCCTACGAGAACCTGCTGCCCGGACCCTACTCGCCAAACGCCATGGCCTACCTGCGCAAGCCCATTCGCGATCACGGCCTGCCCAAATCCACGGACCAGATGGAGGAGATCCTGGACGAGCTGGATGCGGCCATGGCCGAGGGGATGTGCATATACCTTCATTGCCGCGCCGGCATCGGCCGCACCAATCTGGTGGCGGGTTGCTGGCTCGCACGCGGCGGACTCGGGGGTGCGGCCGCGCTCGAGCGCCTGAACGAACTCTGGCGGGAGAGCACCCGATCCCGGTCCTGGCCGACCGTTCCGGAGACCGAAGCGCAAGGCGATTACGTGCGTAATTGGCGCTCGCGCAAGCCACACGCCGCGATCCCGCCGCCGGCGGCGCCGCTGCTTGCGTCATGGCCCAGGGCAACGGCAGCGAGCGACCCGCGCGATCGCTGCCGCGGCCTGTTGCTGGGCCTTGCGATCGGCGACGCGATAGGCCAGCACGCACACGGGCAGCCGCCGGGCACGCTCACGCGCAGCAGCGAACTCGCCGGCGGCGGCCCATTTGGGCTTCCCGCCGGTGCCTGGAGTGACAAGACAGCGATGGCCCTGTGCCTGGCGGAAAGTCTGGTTGCCTGCAAAGGGATGGACGCCGCCGACCAGCTGCAGCGCTATCAGCGCTGGCACAGAGACGGGCTCTGGACCAGTACCGGGCGTTGCATCGGCATCAGTGCGGCCACGACGCGGGCACTTGCGACTGCGCAATGGACCGGCAACCCGTTTTCCGGGTCGCATGATCCGGCGCACGCCGATGCCGAGCCCCTGGCAAGGATTGGGCCGGCACTCGTCGGCGGCCTTGCCGATCCGCGTGGAGCCATCGAGTCCGCCGTCAACTGTGCGCGCATCACGCACCAGGCGCCGCTGACACTGGATGCCGTGCGTTATCTGGCGGCGCTCATCGCCGGCGCGCTCGCGGGTATCGGCAAGGAAGTACTGCTCACACCGGATTTCAGCCCGGTCCCGGGTCTCTGGGAATCGGTGACATTGAAGCCGCGTGTGAAAAAAGTTGCCGCGGGGTCATGGCGAGTCGGCAAGCCGCGGGCCCACGTGAGTGGTGCGCAGGCAGCGGCCGCTGCCCTCGAGTCGGCCCTGTGGGCGTTCGATTCCGGGAACAGTCCGGGTGAATGCATATCCATTGCCGCGGGCCTGGGTGGCGAAGCCGACACCACAGCCGCGATCGTCGGCCAGCTGGCCGGTGCGCATTACGGCGCAGCCGCACTTCCGCCGGCGTGGCGCACAAGTATCGCGCGTGGCAGCGAAATCCTGGCCCTGGCGGATGCCCTGTACGCAGTGGGGACGCGGCCGGCATGAAGCGGCGTCGGCAAGGACGCGGTGACTGGCACCGGCTCGACGACGAGCGCCTGCTGGACCTGCGCATGAGCGACCTCGGCCTGCGGATCGAAGGGTCACCGGTCGAGCGCCAGGTCGAGCGCCTCTACCGGGAGCTCGAAGCACGTGGCATCGATTTTCGCCCGCACTGCTGGATCGCCGAGGAATGGTTCTCGGCGGACGGCGTACCGGGATTCGCAGTGCCCTTCTATGTCTTTCATCCCAGATTGAAAAATCTTCAGCGCCGCTTCATGGGGGAGGTCGAAGGCGGAAACGCCAGGGCACTGATGCGGATCCTGCGTCACGAAGCCGCCCACGCCATCGATACGGCCTACCGGTTGCGCAGGCGCAAGAAGTGGCGCGAGACTTTCGGTTACGCCTCGACGCCGTATCCTGAGTACTATCGGCCACGGCCCGGCAGCCGTCGGTTCGTGCAGCACCTCGGCAACTGGTATGCCCAGAGTCATCCGACCGAGGATTTCGCCGAGACATTCGCGGTGTGGCTGACGCCGCGATCAAACTGGCGCAGCCGCTACGCGGGCTGGCCTGCCATCCACAAGCTGAATTGCGTCGACGAATTCATGCGGGAGATACGCGGCCAGCGGCCGGTCGTGCGTGCCCGCCACCATGTCGAGCCGTTGCGGCATGCGCGCTGGACCCTGCGCGAGCATTACCGGCGCATGGTGCAGCACTACCGCACGGACGATGCCGAGCGGATGGACAGGATACTGGGGCGCGTATTCACGCTGACACGAAGTCGCCGCGGCCAGGCGACCGCCGCGCAGCGCCTGCGCGAGGAATTGCCGGTCTTCAGGCGCCGCATTGCGCGCCGGCTGGGTGCCAGCGAATACCTGGTGCAGGAAGTCGTCGAGCACCTGATATGGCGCTGCTACGCGCACGGCCTGCTGGTGCGGGATGACTGGCGGATTTCAAGGCGGCGCGTGGAACGATTCATAATGGCGCTCGTTCGCAGGGCGATGCGCAATGCCGGACCGAAGCTGGCCCTATGAAAAAGAAGAAACGCATTCTCGTGCTGGTTCACGAATCGCTGGTGCCTCCGGAAAACCTGGACGGTCATACGGATGCCCAGATCGCCGAATTCCGCACCGAGCTCGATGTCATCACGCAGTTGCGCGAGTCCGGGCACGAAGTGCAACCGCTCGGTATCGGAGACAGTCTTACTGAGCTGCGCGCGCTGATCCGGGAGTGGCAGCCACAGGTCTGCTTCAACCTGCTCGAGGAATTCGGCGGCGTCGTCACCTATGACCAGCACGTCGTCGCCTACCTGGAATTGCTGCGCCAGCATTACACAGGATGCAATCCCAGCGGCATGATGTTGTCGCGGAACAAGGTGTTGTCCAAGCAGATCCTTTCATACCATCGTATTCCGACCCCGTTGTTCGCCGTGTTCAAGCGTGGCACGGTGATTCGAATTCCGAAACGGCTGCGCTATCCGTTGTTCGTCAAATCGGCGACGGAAGATGCTTCGCTTGGAATTTCGCAGGCGTCCGTCGTCGACGATGCGACAAAGCTGCGCGAACGCATTGAATTCATCCACGAGCACACGAATTCCGATGCCCTGGTCGAGGAGTTCATCGAAGGCAGGGAACTCTATGTCGCGATGCTCGGCAACGAGAGGATCCGGACACTGCCCCCGTGGGAATTCATATTCGGGGAACTGACGGACAGCAGGGCTGCCATTGCGACACGCAAGGCCAAGTGGGACCCCGCCTACCAGGAGCGCCATAACCTCACGAGTCGTGCGGCAAGGGACCTGCCCGAGGGCCTGGCCGAGAAGCTCGACCGCCTGGCGCGGCGCATCTACCGTGCGCTGCATATGTCAGGCTATGCACGCGTGGATTTTCGCGTGCGTGCCGACGGCACGCCCTTCGTCCTTGAAGCCAACGCCAATCCAAACCTCGAGGAGGACGAGGATTTTGCATGGGCAGCGGAGCACGCGGGCATCGACTACGCGGCGTTGCTAGAGCGCATCATCGCGCTCGGCTGCGCGTACCGCGCCGAATGGCGGGAAGACTAGTCCGGGACCGCCGGACGGGGCGGGCACGGCTATCTGTAACCTTTCGCCTGCAGCGAAAACAGATGCGCGTAATGCCCGTTCATGCGCATCAGGTCGTCATGGCTGCCGCGCTCGATGATGCGGCCGTCCTGCACTACGACGATCTGGTCGGCCATGCGCACCGTGGAGAAACGGTG
>JAOUGR010000251.1 GCA_029857655.1 Gammaproteobacteria bacterium
CCCTTGCCGGCGCGCGCGGAAAGACCGAAGTTGGCCGGTATTCCGCCGATCAGGAAACCCGGGTCGCGCCCTGCCCGCTCCAGGATCCAGGCCAGCATGCTCGCGGTGGTGGTCTTGCCGTGGGTTCCCGCAACCGCCACCACCTCGCGCCCGCGCAGCACGTTTTCGGCGAGCCACTGAGGCCCCGACGCGAATGCGAGCCCGCTGTCCAGCAAGCGCTCAATCAGCGCATTGCCGCGGCTCATCACGTTGCCGACCAGCACGATGTCAGGCTTCAGGTCGAGCTGGGCCGGCTCGTAGCCGTTGATCAGGTCGATGCCGAGCGCAGCAAGCTGGCTGCTCATCGGCGGATACACATTGGCATCTGAGCCCGTGACACGATGACCATCCGCGCGCGCGAGCGCCGCGATGCCGCCCATGAAAGTGCCGCAGATACCGATAATGTGGATGTGCATCAGGCCGCCATCGGGAAGAGTTTGCCGAGCACGGCATTAGCGGCGATTACCGTGGTAATGGCAATCGCGATGCTGGTGACGAATCCGATCTCGATCGCGCTTCTGAGGATGTGGCCGATGATCAGCGTGTACCAGACGATCACAGCGATCGAGCCCGCCCAGGCAACCAGTTTGACCGGGTAGTAGACCGCGGCAGGTTGCTGCAGGGCGATCAGCAGCATCAAGACGGGTGTCAGCAGAACGGAGGTGCCAAGCACCGCATTCATGGTCTGCCGGTAGCGATGAAGTCGTCGAGTCACGGCCAGCACGAACCAGAAAATCGCGAATGTCAGTCCAAGATCGGCCGCCGTGCGCGCGAGCAGCCGGTCACTGCCGTACAGCAGCCAGGACTGCAAAGCGCTGCCGGCCGCGTAGGCAACGGACATCAGGAAGAGCAGCGCGATCGAGGCCGGCAGGACACTTGGATCGCGCCGCAGCCGGGCGATATTGACCAGGGAAATCAGCACTTGGGTCATTCTGCCTTGGGCCGCGACCGCGGGTTCCGCATAATGAGGATGATGGTGATTGTATCCAAGCCGGAGACCGGTATGACCGCGGATGCCCTGATCGGGGATGAGGCGGCCTTGCAGAGCCTCGTTGCAAGCTGGCCGCCCGGCGCCGGGCTCGCACTCGACACGGAATTCATCCGCGAACGAACTTATTACCCGAAGCTGTGCCTGGTGCAGGTGGCAGCCGCCGATCGGCTGGCCTTGATCGATCCGCTCGCGATCGCGGATCCAGCCGCGTTGCGCGGGCCGCTTTCCGATCCGGCGCGGCCAAAGCTGTTGCATGCGGCGCGCCAGGACATCGAGGCGCTGCTGCCCCTGACCGGCGTGCCGCTTGCGCCCGTCTTCGACACCCAGCTCGCGGCGGCATTGCTCGGGTTTGCGTCACAGATAGGTTACGCCGACCTGGTGCAGCAGTTGCTGGGTATCGAACTCGCCAAGGGTCATGCGCGCACTGACTGGGCGCGGCGCCCGTTGTCCGCCGAGCAGCTGGCTTACGCGGCCGATGATGTTCGTTACCTGCCGGAGTTGGCAGCATTGCTCGATGAGCGTCTCGCAGCCGCCGATCGCCGTGGCTGGATGGCAGAAGAATCGGCTGCCCTCACCGATATCTCGCTCTATCGCGTCGAGCCCGCCGCAGCGTGGCGGCGGCTGAAGGGCCTCGAGCGGCTGCAGCCGGCGGCACAGCAGGCGATGCGCGCGCTGGCGCGCTGGCGCGAGCAACGTGCGATGGACCGTGACCTGCCCCGCGGCTGGGTGTTGCCAGATGCGGCGCTCCTTGAAATTGCGCAGGCGCGTCCGCACACGCGCGAGGAATTCTCGAAGCTCACAAGCGTGCCGCGCGCCACGGCGGACCGTGCCGGAGGTGAAATCCTCAAGCTGCTTTCCGAGCAGTTCGGCGTCCCGGATGAGCAGATCGCCGACGACGGGGCTCGTGCAGGACCTGAGCAGCTGCGGCAGCTGAAGGTCCTTCAGAAACGGCTGCAGGCGATCGCCGGCGAACTCGCGATCCAGCCCGAGGTGCTGGCGACGCGCCGTGACCTCATGGCGCTGTTGCGCGGCGAACGCGAACTGCCAATTCTCAGCGGCTGGCGCAGGGCCACGATCGGCGAGCCGTTGCTCGCTGCGCTGTAGGTGCTCAGCCGGACAAGAGCGCAGCCTCGAGCCGCGCGACAGATCAGTGCGCAGACGTGAGGCTCGCGAGGACAGCCTCCAGCCTGCTGTTCACTTCATCGAGCGTGCCAGCGGCGTCGATCCGGCGCAGCAGGCCCTTGCGCGCGTAGTAGTCGATCAGCGGCTGGGTGCGTTCGCAATAGACCGAAAGCCGCTCGCGCACGGTTTCCTCGTTGTCGTCAGGACGCTGGAAAAGATCGTGCAGCTTGCCGTCCGTGCAGCGTTCGCCGGGTTTCGGCGGATTCGTCTCGATGTGGAATACGCGCCCGCAGCGGCGGCAACTGCGCCGGCCCGCGAGTCGCTTCTGCAATACCTCGGGATCAATTTCCATCAGTACAACCGCGTCGATCGGCGTGCCGAGGTCGGCCAGCAATGCACCGAGACCATCGGCCTGCACGATGGTGCGGGGAAATCCGTCGAGGATGAATCCACGCGCGGCGTCGGGCCTTGCCAGGCGCTCACGGATGATGCCGAGCATTATGTTATCGGCAACCAGTTGTCCGGCATCCATCACGATCTTTGCGGCGCGACCGAGATCCGTGCCCGCGGCGACGGCCTCGCGCAGCAGGTCGCCGGTGGAAACCTGGGGCACGCCGTGGCGCGCCTGCATCCTCTGCGCCTGAGTGCCTTTGCCAGAACCGGGCGCGCCCAGCAAAACCAGCCTCATCCCAACGCACTCCGCGGGCCCGGGGCCCCTGAAAGGGCGCCCATCGTGCCCGCGGCTTCCGGTCGCGTCAAACCGTGAAGGATCGGCTATGCTTCGCCCCCCACGGGGCGTGCCGCCGCCCGCAATTCGGACCCGTAACATGGCCGGACGCAAGAGCAACAAGCCCGCGCGGCGCAATGCGCTGTACGCACAGTCCGGCGGCGTGACCGCCGTCATCAATGCAAGCGCCCTTGGCGTGATCGAAGCCTGCCGCCGGCATCGCGACCGTATCGCCAAGCTGTACGCCGGCCGCGACGGCATCGTGGGCGCGCTGACCGAGGACCTGATCGACATCGGTCGCGAGGATGCGGCGACCATCCGCGCGCTGCGCCACACGCCATCGGGCGCATTCGGCTCGGCGCGCTACAAGCTGAAGGACCTGGAACGCGACCTGCCAAAATACAAGCGCCTGATCGATGTCTTCCGCGCGCACGACATCGGTTATTTCTTTTACAACGGCGGCAACGACTCGATGGACACGGCGCTGAAGCTCAGCGAGCTGGGCGCGCAGCTTGGTCATCCGGTTGCCTGCATCGGCATCCCGAAAACCGTGGACAACGACCTGCCGGTCACCGATTGCTGCCCCGGATTCGGATCCGTCGCCAAGTACGTCGCGGTATCGACGCTCGAGGCGTCGCTGGACGTCGCGTCTATGGCGCGCACCTCGACCAAAGTCTTCATCCTCGAGGTCATGGGCCGCCACGCCGGCTGGATTGCGGCGGCAGGCGGACTCGCGGCCCGCAAGGCCGGCGACGCACCCCACATCATCCTGTTCCCGGAAATCGCAATCGATCGCGGGCGATTCCTCGCGCGCGTGCGCGAAACGGTGGAGCAGAAGGGATTCTGCGTCATCGTC
>JAOUGR010000252.1 GCA_029857655.1 Gammaproteobacteria bacterium
AGGGGATGTCTTTGACTGCGGCTGCGCTCTGGGCCATGGTTTCGGTCGTCCTCTACGCTCAGCTTGGAATGTTAACGCTCGGCCCGTTCATTCAACTGTGACGCGGTTGACTTCTTCGAGGCTGGTATGGCCGTCCATCACCTTTTTCAGGCCCGCGGTCCGCAGATCCCAGACCCCGTCCTTGCGGGCCTGGTCGCGGATGTGGGGGGCGCTGCCGCCTTCGAGGATGATACGGCCGATCGCCTCGGTGACCGGCAGCACTTCGTACAGGCCGACCCGGCCCTTGTAGCCGTCCGTGCACTGGCTGCAGCCTACCGCCTTGTGGATCTTGAAATCCCCGCGCTGGACCTGGTCTTCCGTGAAGCCTTCCTTCAGCAGCGCTTCCGGCGGCAGGGTCAGCGCGCCCTTGCAATTCGGGCACAGCCGCCGCGCCAGGCGCTGGGCGATGATCAGGCTGACCGAGGTCGCGATGGCATAGGGCTTCACACCCATGTCCACCATGCGCGTCAGCGTCTGCGGCGCGTCATTCGTATGCAGGGTCGAGAGCACAAGGTGGCCTGTCTGCGCCGCCTTGATCGCGATCTCGGCGGTCTCGAGGTCGCGGACCTCGCCCACCATGATGACATCCGGGTCCTGGCGCAGGAATGCCCGCAGCGCCGAGGCGAATGTGAGCCCCACTTTTGGATTGACGTTGACCTGGTTGACGCCGGGCAGGACGATTTCCGCCGGGTCCTCGGCGGTCGAAATATTGGTGTCCTCGACATTCAGGATCGCGAGCCCCGTATACAGCGAAACGGTCTTGCCGCTGCCGGTCGGGCCGGTCACCAGGATCATGCCCTGCGGTTTCGCGAGCGTCTTGAGATAGAGCTCTTTCTGGAACGGTTCGTAACCCAGCGCGTCGATGCCCATCATCGCGGTACTGGCGTCCAGTATGCGCAGCACGATCTTTTCGCCGAACAGCGTCGGGCAGCTGCTGACGCGGAAGTCGATCGAGCGGGACTTCGAGAGCCGCATCTTGATGCGGCCGTCCTGCGGCACGCGCCGCTCGGCGATGTCCAGGCGTGACATCACTTTCAGCCGCGCCGCGAGCTTGGTCGAGAGTTGCACGGGCGGCTGCGCGACCTCGCGCAGCACGCCGTCCACCCGCAGCCGGATACGGTAGTACTTCTCATACGGCTCGAAGTGGATGTCCGATGCGTTCTTGCGGATCGCATCCAGCATGATCTTGTTGACGAAGCGGACGATCGGCGCGTCTTCGATATCGTCGCGGCCGGAATCGGCTTCCACTTCATCGGCGCCGGACACGTCGAGGTTCTCGAGGTCGAAATCGTCGTCGCCGCCGAGCGAGGGCATGGAGGTGTCGACCTGCTCGATCGCCTTCTGCACTGCGCGCTGCAGCTTGTCGTCCTCGACGATGACCGCTTCGATCGCGAGCCCGGTCTGGAACTTGATCTCGTCGACCGCGTGCAGGTTGGTCGGGTCGGAGACTGCGACATGGAGGCGCTTGCCGCGCTTGACGAGCGGCAGCACGCGATGCTTCGCCATCAGCTTGTCGCTGACCAGTCGGACCGTGTCGAGGTCGATGTTGACCGCGTCGAGGTCCAGCAACGGGACGCCGAATTCCTGGGCGGCCGCGATGGCGATATCGCGCGCAGCGGCCAGGTCGTGGGACACGAGCCAGGTGACCAGGTGGGTCTTGCGCTCGCGGGCGCTCGCGACGGCATCGAGCATCGCGGCTTCGTCGATCAGGCCGTCCAGGACGAGGCGCTGCGGCAGGCCGCTGAGCACCGCCCGGACCGAGCCCGCCATCGCGGTCGCGTTGTCATTCATCCGATCAGACCGTCCCTGACTTCGGCTGTCCCGAGCCCTGAATAATGTACCCCATGGGGGGGCGGCAGCAATTGTTAAATCGCCGCCGATGCTCCCATAACCGGGCAATGGGACCGGTGATGCGGATCACATTAGCGGCAGTTCGGAGTCCGCCGGCAGTTCGCCCTTGAAGCGGGCGTGGAGCGCGTCCCAGAGGCGCGCAGCTTCGGGGTCGGTTGCGGGATCGGGCCGGCCCTGGAGCCTCCGTGGCAGCGGCTTGTGGCGGTCGGTGAACAGCCAGGATACCGTTCCTTCCGGCTGGCCCGGAATTGCCGCAAGCAGTGAATCGCGCGACAGCGCGGCTCGCTGCTTGCGCATCATCAGGAGCGGCAATCGACTGCTCCTGAATTGCACCCAGCCGGTCTCCGGATTCAATTCATAGAACACGGCCGCCTCGTCGATGATGCCGGATGCTTCATAGCGGCCGGCCAGCGTGCTCGGCGTATTGAAATCGGTTTCCGTGAATCGCACGCGCGAATCGATGCTCGCGGCTTTCGCAGGATCCGCCAGCAACGGCAGCAACGAAACACCATCCACGCCCGACGGTGCCCTGCCGGTTGCAAATTCCTCGAGGGTCGGGCGCAGGTCCTCGAGCGTCACCGGCCAGTCATAGCTGCCCGCGGCGCCGGGAAGTCGTGCGCGGCCGAAGGCGCGCATCGCCAGCACCACGCCGTACTGATGCGGGCTCATGACGCTCGTGCCATGCCCCCACAGCGAGTCCCAGATCTCGCGGCTGCTGCCGGTCTTGCGCAACATCGAATCGGCCCCACCGCCGAGTGCTTCGCCGTGATCGGAGAGGACGACGACAAGTGAGTTGTCGAGCAGGCCCTTGCGCGTGAGCAGCTGCAGGACACTCTCAAACTGGCGATCGACTTCCTCGATTGCATGGCGATAGGCGGGGCGATATTGCTGCGGAGTCGTCGGCCTCACGGTCGTCGCCCAGCTGTAAGGCCAATGCGCGAGCGTCAGGTGGATCGCGACGAACGCGGGGCCGTCGACATCCAGTTCGTTTTCGAGGCGCGCGACGAAGTCCTCGGGTTCGTAGGTCACATTCGCTGCGCGATTGGCGTGATTGGACGGGAACAGCAGGCCACCGGCCGCAGTCGTCGCAATCAGATTCACGAGCGGGATATCACCCGCGTAGCCGAGCAGGAAATCTGCGGCGCCGACCGGCGGCGTGATCAGCTGGTCGAACCCGAATGACTCGTCGAAGTTGGCGAAGCGCACTTCATCGATCGCATAGATCGTGCGATAGCCGTTTTGCTTCAACGCACCCGGCAGCGTGACACCCTCGTGCACCATCGTGCGCGGCATCAGGTTTACGCGTGCGTTGGTCGAAACCGGGTCGCGGCCGGTCAATATGGAAACCCAGGACCCGTAGGTGCGCGCCAGCGGGCTGATCGCATCGGAAAAGCGATAGCTCTGGTCGAGGAAGCGGTCGATATTCGGCGTCACGACGGCGCCGCTCCGTGACTGGGTCAGGTCGTCGCGCAGCGAATCGACGCCGATGATGATGACATCGGGCGGCCCGCCGGGTGCGCGGCCATGGGATGAGCCCGCATCGGCGAATGCCAGCAGGATGCCGCCCAGCAGGGCCACGAGGCCGGCGCCCACAAGACCCGGCGCGAGGCGTGGAATCATGGCACGAATGCGCCACGCCGCCCGCAATGCCAGGACGAGGACCAGCACGAGAAATGCCATCAGCAGCAGAGCGACCGGCCTGAAGCCGAGCACCTCTGCCATCAGCCACGAATCCGGGCTCGCGAACATGGATGCTGGATGCCAGGTTGAATTGGCAGCCAACACGAGACTTGCGAGCAGGATGAACCACCAGGTGACCAGTGCACCGCGCCGCGC
>JAOUGR010000253.1 GCA_029857655.1 Gammaproteobacteria bacterium
GACCGAGAAGCAGGCCACGCAGCGCGGATTCCAGGGAGTCCGTGTCCAGCGCCATCGCGTGCAGGGCCTGATCCATACGCTGTGCCCAAGCGTTCCTCAGCACCGACTTACCGCCGCGGGTGAGTCGCAGGTGAATCCGCTTGCCGTGACGCGCGTCCGGCAGCTTGATCAGCAAACCCTTGCGCTCCAGCACGCTAATGCTTTGCGACACTGTGCCGCGTGTGATGCCGAAGTATTCGGCAATGGCAATCGGGATATCGCTGTAGCGGTTGGCACGCGCCAGGTAGCTGAGTACCTGTACGTGGATAGGCAATAAGCCGTGGCGCGCGGCATCGTCGCGCACGCTCTGGTGGATCAGCGCGCCCAGACGTTCCAGCAGCAGGATCGAAGGATTCATCCGGGCCAATGTATGGTCTCGAAGCATACCTTGACAAGTTAAATGTTTCGACTCTAAACTTAATGTGCATCGAGACGATGCATCAGACGACCCGTTGAGCAAATCTTATTTGACCAAAGCGGTGTTTTTTCCGAGCCGGTTAGCTGGCCTGGGCGCGGCCTGCAAGCACCCCGCCGACCTACACGAGGAGACTGATGATGAAATGCCTATCGACGACTTTGCTGTTCCTGGCCTGCGCCGCTCCCGCGGCGGCGGCTGACACCGCCGTGCCCTATCCCGAGGGTTATCGTGATTGGCGCCACCTCAAGAGCATGGTGATCGAAGATGGCCACCCGCTGTACGCGCCTTTCGGCGGTATTCACCATCTTTACGCCAATGACAAGGCGGTTCGAGGCTACAAGAAAGGGAAGTTTCCTGACGGCTCCGTGATCGTCTTCGACCTGCTGGAAGCGCAGCGGGCCGACAACGCGGTGACCGAAGGCGCGCGTAGGGTAACTGGCGTCATGCACAAAGATGCCAAGAAATTTGCGTCCACCGGCGGCTGGGGCTTCGAAGGCTTTGCCGGCGATTCGAAGACCGAGCGCGCGGTCGGCGCCAATGCGGCCACAGCCTGCTATGCCTGCCACACTTCGCAGCAGGATCACGATTACGTGTTCAGCCGTATGCGCGATTGAGAAAACTCATGGACACCGTTCTGGCGGCGCCGGACTGGCAGGTGAGCCAGTGGTTCAATACCGGACAGCCGCTTGAACTTGCCGCCTTGCGCGGCAAGGTTGTCGTGCTGCATGCCTTCCAGATGCTGTGTCCCGGCTGCGTCAGCCATGGCGTGCCCCAGGCCGAGCGCGTACATCGCCTGTTTGCGGATGACGGCGTGGCCGTGATCGGACTGCACACGGTCTTCGAGCATCATGCGGCCATGACACCGGTGGCGCTCGAAGCCTTCCTGCACGAATACCGCGTAACGCATCCGGTGGGTGTGGATGTCGCCGTCCCCGGCGAGGCCATTCCCGCCACTATGCGAAACTACGCGATGCAGGGTACGCCGACACTGATCCTAATCGATCGGGCTGGCCGCCTGAGGCTGCAGCATTTCGGGCGGCTAGACGATCTTGCGGTCGGACGCGAAGTCATGCGGCTCGCCCTTGAGGCCGCGCCCACAGTGGCTGCGATCGCTGAATCTACTACACCAATGGCCGGGTCGTGCGATGAGTCCGGCTGTGGTCTGAAAGGGTCGGCTGCGGCCTAACGAATCGACAAGACAATCAAGTGCACGGCTCCTCGTGGTGCAGTGCTTTTCAATAGCAAATCGTAGATCGACTGCGCCTTGCGCGTGCAGTCTTCCAGCATGAAACTTCTGAACTGCTCGCCACGGCTCGGGTGCATGAGCTTTCTTGCCGCCATCGCTTCTATCTGCGGGATGCGCTCGCAGGTAACGTCGAACTGTCTCCCGACGTCCTCGAGCATGTGATCGGTGGTCAGGTCGACACCAAAGCGCATGCGAAGTGCCTTGGCTTCGCGCGGCGTCAGCTGCGAGAGCACACCAGTGCACCGTTTCGCGCCATCGCCCCCTCCCGGTTCGCTTTCTGCCAAGCGAAATAGGTCCGCCGCGGCGCTGCAGCACCGCGTTTCCGATATCGTTATTTCTGTGCCGTATTTTTGCCGTACGAAAAGTTTGACGCTGCGGTAAGTTGTTGTTTTTGGTGGGCGCGACAGGGATCGAACCTGTGACCCCTACCATGTCAACGAGTTTGGTTAATGAAGCACCGGAATCGACCGTCAGGAAATCAAAGCCTTAAGCGCATTTTGCCATGGTCGGTACCGGCAATTTACCGTTTCTATGCATGGGTTGAAAAGGTATAAGACCCGCGCCACTTCGATACCCCACCTGGTACTCCCCAGCTTCCTGATCTCAGATTCGCGGGAAACACGTGCGGAGGATCAGCTATGAACTCCTTGCGGGCTGAGTACGTACGTGTCCGGATCGTGTGAATTTCTGAGTCCTGGTGACTCACGCCGCCGATGCATGGAGCTTGAGCCCCAGTGCGTGAACGACTTTCAAAAATGTGGCGAGTTCCGGATTACCTTTGGACGACAAGGCTCAATAGAGATTCTCGCGCTGAAAGCCGGTCTTGCGGGCGACCTTGGACATGCCTCGCGCGCGGGCGATATCCCCAAGCGCCGCGGCAACCACGGCAGGATCGCCATCTTCAAGCGCCGCCTCAAAGTAGCCGGCTACATCCCGGTCGGTCTTCAGATAATTCACGACGTCGTGGCGTCTGGTTCTAGTCTTGGCCATAAAACCTCCTACAGATTGCGCGCCAACTGGAGCGCCAGGCTGGCGAGCCGCACTTGGATGCGGTCGCGAGCCAGCTGTGGTCTGATAGGGTCGGCTGCGGCGTAACGAATCGTGAAAACGATCAAGTGCACGGCTCCTCGTGGTGCAGGACCTTTCAATAGCAAATGGTAGATCGACTGCGCCTTGCGCGTTCAGTCTTCCAGCAAGAAACTCCTGAGCTGCTCGCTGCAGCTTGGGTGCCGGAGCTTTCTTGGCGCCCTCGCTTCTATCTGCCGGACGCGCTCGCGGGAAACGTCGAACTGTTCGCCGACTTCCTCGAGCGTGTGGTCGGTCCAGAGATCGATGCCGAAGCGCATGCGCAGCACTTTGCCGCGCGCAGGGTCAACTGGCTCAACACGTCGTCCGGCGTCCGCACCGGAGCGATTGCGGCCTGAGTTCCGCTGCGCTTCTGCCCCGAGCGGGTGGCGGCCGTAACGGGGAGCAGGCTCGTCTGCGCGCCCGCCACCGTGAGGCTTCCGTTTGGGCGCCGGTGGGCTAGTCCTGCGGCGTAAAAAAATGGTGCTTGAACGGCATGGACGCCGCTCCGATCGCGCAGGCGTCCTGGGTCGTTTCGGACAGCAGAATGCGCGGGAACGGTCGCGGCTCGGCGCGGCGTGTGTTGTCGTAGATCTCGATATGCGGGATCACCCTCTCGGCGAGCGTGCGAGGGATGCGTCCGCCCAAGACGACCGCGTCGGGATCGAGAATCGCGGCGACTGAGGAGACGATCAGCGAGAAGGAATCCCGCGTCCGTTCGATCCACTCGTCGACCCCCGGCCAGTCGGGATCGAAACGTCGTACCAGATCGGAAATGCCCTCCACGTTCACGCCGCGGCGGAGCAGCGTCTGGCGCAGCGATTCGAGCGAAGGATGCAGGTAGATATTCTTCGGCAGGATCAACGCTACTTCGCCGGCATTGCCGTTCACACCGCGCATCAGATCGTGATTGATCACGACACCACCGCCGACGCCAGCCGCAATGAAGAGGTAGAC
>JAOUGR010000254.1 GCA_029857655.1 Gammaproteobacteria bacterium
CCTCGATTGAACAGGCAGCGGCGACGGTCCGGCAACACGGTTCGCGCGCGATGCTGTTGCTGGGTGGCGGCGCGCTGGACGAGAAAGGGGTCGCAGCGGCTGCACGCCTCGCCGCCGCGACCGGTGTCCGCATCGCGAGCGAAGCCTTCAATGCCCGGGCAGCGCGCGGTGCCGGCCGCCTGTTCATTCCGCGCATTCCCTATTTCGGCGAAGCAGCGGAGGCATTTCTGGCCGATCTCGACGCCCTGCTGTTGTTCGAATCGCGGGAGCCGGTCAATTTCTTCGCTTATCCGGGCCGCCGGGGCCGCCCGCTCGCTTCGCAGACGATGGTCTCGGCCGTCGCTGCCCCGGGCCAGGACGGAAGCGCCGCCCTGGTCACTCTGGCCGAGCAGCTTGCACCGGCGACCGTCGTTGCGCTGCCCGCGACCACCTTGCCCGGGAGGCCAGGTGGCGTGATACAGGCCGCGAGCTTTGCCGCCGCACTCGCAAGACGCATGCCGGAAGGCGCAATTTTCTGCGACGAAGCGATTACCGCGAGTCTGGGCCTGCCACATGCGCTCGCAGCTGCCGCCCCGCACGATGAACTGGACCTGATGGGCGGTGCGATCGGCGGGGCGCTGCCGCTTGCGACTGGCGCCGCGCTCGGCAGTCCTGATCGCAAGGTAATCTGCGCCTCGGGTGACGGCAGTGCGCTCTATACGATCCAGGCCCTGTGGACGCAGGCACGAGAGAATCTTGACGTCACGACGATCATCTGCGCGAATCGCAGTTACGCGATCCTCGCCTACGAGCATCTCCAGATCGAGGGCCGGCCACCGGGACCGCGCGCGTTACCCGTGCTGTCGCTGGATCAGCCGGCACTCGGTTTTGCCGCACTCGCCCGCGGCTTCGGCGTCGAGGCGGAGACGGTCGATACGGCCGAAGCGCTCGACGCGGCGCTCGCGGCAGCCGCAACACGCCGCGGCCCCTTCCTGATCGAGGCGGTGTTCGCGCCGATGGCGTTGCCGGGCGCTCCAAATCTAGGGCGATCAACCTAAACCTGTCCGCGCGCACGATTCTGTGCACGCAGGGTTGCATTCGCCGGCACAGCCGCCAAGCTGTCAGCTGTGCAGTTCGACTATGTGATCGTCGGCGCCGGTTCCGCCGGCTGCGTGCTTGCCAACCGGCTGAGCGCGGATCCATCGCGCAGCGTCTGCCTGATCGAGGCGGGGCCGCCGGATCGATCACCGCTCATCCACATACCGGCCGGTATCCCCGGCATGTTGCCGACGCGGTACCTGAACTGGGCCTACAAGACTGTCCCGCAACGCGGTCTGCTGGGCCGATGCGGCTATCAGCCGCGCGGCCGGACGCTCGGCGGCTCGAGTTCGATCAACGCGATGGTCTACATTCGCGGCCACCGTAGCGACTATGACGGCTGGGCCGCGCTTGGCAATCCGGGCTGGTCCTACGACGAGGTCCTGCCGCTCTTCCGGCGCTCCGAGGACCAGGCGCGCGGCGCCGATCACTATCACGGTACCGGTGGCGAACTGGCTGTCTCGGATCTTCCGAGCCCGGTTCATGCTTCGCTGGCTTTTGTCGAAGCCGCCATCCGGCGCGGGCTGCGCGCGAACGCGGATTTCAATGGCGCCGACCAGGAAGGGGCGGGGCTCTACCAGGTGACGCAACGTCGCGGCCGGCGCTGCAGCACGGCAGTCGCCTTTCTCAGCCCGGTGCGTGCGCGCCCGAACCTGACGGTGCTGACCGGCGTCCGGGTCGAACGCGTGCTGCTCGCGGGGCAGCGCGCGACCGGCGTGCTGGTTCAAGGCCGCACAGGCGCGGGGCAGATCGATGCCGCTCGCGAGGTCATCGTGTCAGCCGGCGTGTTCGGCTCGCCGCAACTCCTGATGTTGTCGGGCATCGGTGCGCGCGAGGAACTCGCGCGTCACGGCATCGGCCTGCGGCATGAATTGCCAGGTGTCGGCGCCAATCTTGCCGATCACATCGACCTCGCACTGGTCTACCGATCATCCGACGCGGGCCTGATGGGCATTACGCTGCGCACCGCACTGCGCGCCATTCCCGGCTACTTTGAGTGGCGGCGCTCGGGCACGGGCCTGTTGACTACCAATTTCGCCGAAGCCGGGGCGTTCCTGAGGACCCGCAGCGACCTGGACCGGCCCGATATCCAGCTTCATTTCGTCAATGGGATCGTCGATGATCATGCCCGCCGCCTCCACTACGGATACGGCGTGTCCTGCCATGTCGCGGTGCTGCGTCCGGCGAGCCGCGGCAGCGTCGGCCTGCAGTCGGCCGATCCGCGCGACCCGCCGCGCATCGACCCGAATTTCCTGGCCGCCGACGTCGACGTCCAGACCCTGCTGGCGGGCGTCAAGATCGCGCGTGAAATCATGGATGGGGCGCCGCTCGACCGTCACCGCGGAGCTGAACTGTTCGCCGGCGGCAATTCCGACAGCGAGTTGATCGAGCGCATCCGGCGCCGCGCGGACACGGTTTATCATCCGGTCGGAACCTGCCGCATGGGCCATGACGAACTCGCCGTGGTCGATCCGTCGTTCAGGATCAGGGGCCTGGATGCACTTTCCGTCGTCGATGCATCGGTAATGCCAGCACCCGTGGGCGGAAATACCAATGCGCCAACCATCATGATCGCGGAGAAAGCGGCGGAGCATCTCGCGGCCTGAGGATGCCCGCGGTGCCATTCGTAAATTGGCGCTGAGGAAATTGCGCCAAGCCGTTGTCGTTGCTGGAATCGTTCCCCCGGGGCTGCCAGCCGCTGTGGATCACGCGCAACAACTGAATTGGCGGTCGCAATATGCAGCCAACAGGCTGTAACATTCCCGCACCAAGCGGATTCTGGCGCAACGCCAGTATCTGTCGCGTTCATGGGGATAATTAGGGGAGCTATGACCATGTCCGATCGTCGCCGCTCGATCCGCCTTGCCGCTGCTGTCACCTCGATCCTGTCTGCACCCGCTGTTGCGGTGGGCGCAGGGCTTGCCATTGCGCTGGCCGCCGTGCCCTATGCGCAGGCGCAGGAAACTGCCTCGCAGCTGTCCGGTTTCGTCGTTGATGCAGCAGGCAATGCCGTCGCCGGCGCGAAGGTCACCATCGTGCACGTGCCAACTGGCACCACCTCGAATGTGACGACAAGCGCCTCGGGCCAGTTCTCGGCGACCGGCCTGCGGGTTGGTGGGCCATACCGCATCACGGCCAGGGCCGAGGGCATGCAGGAAGCCAGCTTCGAGGACCTGTATACGCAGCTCGCGCAGCGCAGTTCAGTGACCCTGGTCGCGCAGCCGATAACGCAGCTGGCGGGCGTCGAGGTCACCGGCGCGTCGGAACGCGACGTTACGATCGGAGCCGGGAGCCGCTTCAGTTCGCAGGACATCCGTGAACTGCCATCCATCAGCCGCGACATCAAGGATGTCGTACGCATCGATCCGAAGGCCTGGATAGACCCGACCAATTCCGACGCGCTGGAAATCGCCGGCGTCAACAACCGCTACAACAGCATCACGATCGACGGCGTGCGCCAGAGCGACGACTTCGGCCTGAACAACAACGGCTATCCGACCCAGCGCAGCCCGCTTTCGGTCGAGGCGATCCAGGACGTTTCCATCCTGACCGCGCCATTCTCGGTCGAATACGGAAACTTCCGCGGCTCCACGATCAATGTGGTGACCAAATCCGGAACCAATGACTTCAGCGGATCCGCC
>JAOUGR010000255.1 GCA_029857655.1 Gammaproteobacteria bacterium
AGGCGCTGCTTTGCAAACGGCCGATGGTCGTCGCCTACCGGCTCGGCTGGATGACGGCCCTGGCGTTGCGATCGCTGCGCCTGCTGAAGGCGCCATACTTCGCGCAACCGAATCTCCTCGCGGGCCGCCTGGTCGTTCCGGAGCTTGCCCAGGGCGAGGTCCGGGCCGAACGTCTGGGGCGCGAAATCGAGCGCTGGCTCGACGGACCTGCCGAAGTCGCGGTGCTTCAGGAACAGTTCACGGACATTCATCGGCAGTTGCGTGCTGGCGCCAGCGCGCGGGCGGCCGACGCCATCCTTGAACTGGCGGGCGGACGCAGCGCGTGAGCCCGGACCTCCCGTCGCGACGGTTTGCCTGCCCGGTGGCAGGCGTCGATGAAGCCGGCCGTGGGCCGCTGGCGGGGCCGGTCGTGGCGGGGGCGGTGATTCTCGACCCTGCCAGACCAATTGCTGGTCTGCGGGATTCCAAGATCCTGACCGAACCGGTACGCACGAGGCTCGCGGCCGAGATCCGCGGCAAGGCCGTGGCCTGGGCCATCGGCTGGGCAGATGCCGGTGAGGTCGACGTGCTCGACGTGTTGCAGGCGAGCCTGCTGGCGATGCGAAGGGCTTTGCAGGGCCTTGCCGTGATGCCGGGCCTGGTGCGCGTCGACGGCAATCGTTGCCCCTCCATGGCGATGCTCGGCTTTCCCTGCCGTGTCGAGGCGATCATCGGCGGCGATGCGCACATCGCGGAGATCAGCGCGGCCTCGATCCTTGCGAAGACCAGCCGGGACGTGTGGATGGCCCGCGTTGCGTTCGCCTATCCGGACTACGGCTTCGAGCGTCACAAGGGCTACCCGACGCCGCGTCATCTCCGCCTGCTGCAGAAGCATGGACCGTGCCGTCTGCACCGGCGGAGCTTCGCGCCGGTAAGATCGCTTCATGCGCCGAGCTGAAACCAGCGACCAGCCTCCGATGTTCGTGCACCTGCGGCTCCACACCGAGTATTCGCTGGTGGACGGCATCGTGCGAGTGCCGCGCCTCATGCGGGCGGTCGCGGAGACAGGAATGCCGGCGGTCGGGATGTCGGACCAGAGCAACCTGTTCGCGATGGTCAAGTTCTATCGCGAAGCCCAGCGGCATGGGATCAAGCCCATCATCGGAGTCGATGTCTGGCTGGGTGACGAGGGCGATCGCACGGAGCCCGTCCGGCTGACGCTGTTCGCGCAGGGGCTGGCGGGCTACCGCAATCTCACCCGGCTGGTTTCGCGCAGCTATCTCGAGGGCCAGGGCCGCGGACGGCCGCTGCTTGAGCGGGCCTGGCTGGATGCGGAAACGACATCAGGGCTGATCGCGCTGTCCGGCGCGGGGGAAGGCGATGTCGGCCGGGCCTTGGCGGGGGGGCGTGTCGAGGAAGCGCGGGCCCTGCTCGCCGGCTGGCTGGCGCTTTTTGGCGATCGTTATTACCTGGAGGTCCAGCGCACCAGCCGGCCCGGCGAAGACGAGCATGTCGCCGCGGTGCTCGCGCTTGCAGGCGAACTGCCGGTACCGATCGTCGCTACCAATGATGTGCGATTCCTCGAGCGCGACGAGTTCGAGGCGCACGAGGCAAGGGTGTGCATCCACGACGGTGCGCGGCTCGACGATCCGGCGCGCCCGCGCCGCTATTCCGCAGAGCAATACCTGAAGAGTCCCGCCGAAATGTCGGCGTTGTTCGCTGACCTGCCGGAAGCGCTTGCCAACAGCGTCGAGATCGCGCGGCGCTGCTCGCTGGCACTGACACTGGGCCGGAGTTTCCTGCCGGCCTTTGAAGTGCCGCATGGATCCACGGTGACCGAATACCTGCGCGTGCTGGCAGAACAGGGGCTCGGCATGCGGCTTGCAGCGCTTGCGGCCGAACCCGCGCTGGTGATGCGCCCGGTCGAGGAGAGCCGTTACCGGCAGCGGCTCGCTGACGAGTTGCGGGTCATCTGCGAGATGGGCTTCGAGGGGTATTTCCTCGTGGTCGCCGATTTCATCCGCTGGGCGCGCAAGCAGGGCATTCCCGTCGGGCCGGGTCGCGGGTCTGGCGCCGGTTCACTGGTCGCCTGGTCCCTTGCGATCACGGATCTCGATCCGCTCCAGCACGACCTGCTGTTCGAGCGGTTCCTGAATCCGGAACGCGTCTCGATGCCGGATTTCGACATCGACTTCTGCATGGCGCGCCGCGACCAGGTGATCGACTATGTCGCCGAACGCTACGGCCGCGACCGCGTCTCGCAGATCATCACATTCGGCTCGCTGGCCGCGCGCGCCGTAGTGCGCGACGTGGGCCGGGTGCTGGGGCACCCCTACGGATTCGTCGATAGCGTCGCGAAACTGATCCCGTTCGAGCTCGGGATCACGCTCGCGGATGCACTCGAAAAGGAGCCGGAGCTCGCACGGCGCTACCGTGCCGAGGATGAGGTCCGCGACCTGATCGATCTCGCCCAGAGACTGGAGGGGCTCGCGCGCAATGCGGGCACGCATGCGGGCGGTGTCGTGATCGCGCCATCCGTGCTGACCGATTTCAGCCCGCTGTATCGTGAACCGGGCGCCGGCAGCGTGGTCACCCAATTCGACAAGGACGATGTCGAGCAGATCGGCCTGGTCAAGTTCGATTTTCTCGGCCTGAGAACGCTGACGATCATCGACGGGACGGTCAAGCTCGTGAATTCCGAACGCGAGAAGGCGGGGGAGCCGCCGCTGGACATTTCGCGGCTGCCGCTGGATGACGCAGATACCTACCGGATGCTGAAGTCCTGCCGGACCACAGCCATCTTCCAGCTCGAATCGCGGGGCATGAAGGACCTGGTGCGCAAGCTCCAGCCTGACTGCTTCGACGACATCGTCGCCCTGGTTGCGCTGTTCCGGCCGGGACCGTTGCAGTCCGGCATGGTGGACGATTTCATGACGCGCAAGCATGGCCGCGGCGATGCGCTCATCGACTACCTGCATCCGAGCCTGACCGAAATCCTGAGACCCACCTATGGCGTGATCCTGTACCAGGAGCAGGTCATGCAGATCGCCCAGACGCTGTCCGGTTACACACTGGGCGGCGCCGACCTGCTGCGGCGCGCGATGGGCAAGAAAAGCCCGGAAGAGATGGCCACGCAGCGCTCGGTCTTCATCGATGGCGCAGTTGCGCGCGGCGTTTCGCCGGCGCGGGCGGCGCAGATCTTCGAGTTGATCGAGAAATTCGCGGGCTACGGCTTCAACAAGTCGCACTCCGCCGCCTATGCGCTCCTGGCCTACCAGACTGCCTGGCTCAAGGCCCATTACCCGGAAGCATTCATGGCGGCCGTGCTGTCGTCCGACATGGACCACACCGACAAGGTCGTCTCATTCATCGACGAATGCGCCGGGATGGGCCTTGTAGTGTTGCCACCCGATGTGAATCATTCGATGTATCAGTTCACCGTGGCGGGCCCCGGCTCGATCCGCTATGGCCTCGGCGCGGTCAAGGGCGTCGGCCAGGGTGCCGTCGATGCGATCGTCGCGGAACGCGCGCACCGCGGCCCATTCCGGGACCTCGCCGATCTATGCAGCCGCGTGGATCTTCACCAGATCGGGCGCCGCACACTGGAGGCGATGGTCAAGGCGGGATGCCTGGACGGCTTTGGACCCAATCGCGCGACGCTCGCCAGCATGCTGCCCGCGGCCATGCAGCTTGGAGAGCAGAGCACGCGCGCCGTGGCGGCAGGCC
>JAOUGR010000013.1 GCA_029857655.1 Gammaproteobacteria bacterium
GGAACACTCGGGTTATGGGGTCGCGTTCATCGAGGCGGTCCGCCAGATCAAGCAGCATTATCCCGGCGTACTGACCAGCGGCGGCGTCAGCAATGTCTCCTTCTCGTTCCGCGGCTACGACGCACTGCGCGAGGCGATGCACGCGGTGTTCCTGTATCACGCGGTGCAGGCCGGACTCGACATGGGAATCGTCAATGCCGGCCAGCTCGGCATCTATGAGGAGATCGCGCCGGAGCTTCGCGAGCGTGTCGAGGACGTTATCCTGAACCGCCGCGCGGACGCTACCGAGCGGCTGCTCGAAATCGCGCAGCGCTACCGTGGCGACGGCGCCGCGCGCCGCGCCGAAGACCTGGCCTGGCGCGGCTGGCCGGTGCAGAAGCGCCTCGAGCATGCGCTGATCAAGGGCATCGACGAATTCGTAATCGAGGATGTCGAGGAAGCGCGCCTGCAGGCGACCCGCCCGCTGGACGTCATCGAAGGCCCGCTGATGGACGGGATGAATGTGGTCGGCGACCTGTTTGGCGCCGGCAAGATGTTCCTGCCGCAGGTAGTCAAGTCCGCGCGCGTCATGAAACGCGCGGTCGCTCACCTCGTGCCATTCATCGAGCGCGAACAGGGCGGCGCGAGGATGAGCAACGGCAAGATCATCATGGCGACGGTCAAGGGCGACGTGCATGACATCGGCAAGAACATCGTCGGCGTCGTGCTCCAGTGCAACAACTTCGAAGTCATCGACCTGGGCGTCATGGTGCCCGCGCAGCGCATCCTCGAGACCGCGCTCAGTGAATCTGCGGACATGATCGGCCTGTCCGGCCTGATCACGCCTTCACTCGACGAGATGGTGCACGTCGCCCATGAAATGCAGCGCCAGGGTTTCACGATCCCGCTGTTGATCGGCGGTGCGACGACCTCGCCCGCGCACACCTCGGTCAGGATCGAGCCCGAATACGGTCATGGCGTGGTCTACGTGAAGGACGCCTCGCGATCCGTCGGCGTCTGCCAGACGCTGGTCACGCCCGAGGCCCGGGAGTCGTTCTTTGCGCGGGTCAGCGCCGAGCACGCGTCGCGACGCCAGCAGCACGCCGGCCGCAAGCGTCGACCGGACGGCCTGGCGCTCGGCGACGCGCGCGCCAGGCGCCTGACATTTGACTGGGCCAGCTATCGCCCGCCGGTGCCACGATTCCTCGGCACGCGGGTCCTTGATCCGGTGCCGCTGAAGGACCTCGTCGCATTCATCGACTGGATGCCATTTTTCAATGCCTGGGAATTTTCGGGGAAATTCCCGGACATCCTGCAGGATGCGGAACGTGGCGCGGCCGCAAGCGCCCTGTGGAAGGACGCGCGCGAGATGCTCGACACGCTGGTGCGGGAGCGCTGGCTCACGGCGCGCGCGGTGCTGGGCTTCTTCGCCGCCGCGGGAAATGGCGATGACATAGAGATCCATGCCGACCCGAAGCGCACGGACTCGCTCGCAATGCTGCACCAGCTGCGCCAGCAGAAGGTGAAGCCTGCGGGCCAGCCGCAACTGTGCCTGTCCGACTTCGTGGCGCCGCGCGAATCCGGCATCGCCGATTACGTCGGGGCATTCGCCGTGACCGCGGGTGTCGGCATCGAGGAGCATGTCGCGCGTTTCGAAGCCGCCCACGACGATTATTCCTCGATCCTGCTGAAATCGCTTGCCGACCGGCTTGCCGAGGCTCTGGCCGAATCCCTGCATCTGCGTGTGCGACGCGAGTTCTGGGGCTATACGCCGGAGGAGAGCCTGACGAACGAGCAGCTGGTGCGCGAGGAATACCGCGGCATCCGCCCGGCGCCCGGCTACCCGGCCTGCCCTGATCACACCGAGAAGGGCACGTTATGGCGGTTGCTGGACGCGGAAGCTGCAACTGGCATCAAGCTGACGGAGTCCTATGCCATGTACCCGGCCGCCGCAGTCAGCGGCTGGTATTTCTCACATCCAGAATCGCGCTATTTCGCCGTCGGTACGATCGGCGCCGACCAGCTCGAGGACTATGCGCGGCGCAAGGGCATGGCGCTGCCCGAGGCGCGGCGCTGGCTGGGGCCGATCCTGGGGCGGGATGCGGAATCGGATGCGGCCTGAGCGGCAATTGGATGATGCGGGGGACGACAGAGTCGCAGTTCAATTCCAATTCAGACCGATCCATTCGTCGAGCACTGCCTCGCTGCCCGACGGCAAGTGCAGTCCGAGTTTGCTTCGCCGCCAGAGCACGTCCTCGGCCGTCTGCGCCCATTCCACGTCACGCAGGTACATGAGCTCACGCTCGTGCAAGCCAGGCAGAATCTCCTGGCCGAGTGAATCGATGCTGCGTGCGCCCCCAAGGATCCGCTCGACACGGTTCCCGTAAGCGCGCGCCATCCGGCGCAGCATCCGTGGATCCGCCCAAGGCCGCGAGGCAACAAGCTCCGCCAGATAGGCATCAAAGTTGCCGCCTGCCAGATCGCCGCCCGGCAGCGGCGCACCGGCGGTCCAGCCTGGCGCTCGCTTGCCGAGCAAGGCCCCGATCCGGTCGACCACTGCCTCCGCAAGACGGCGGTGAGTCGTGATCTTGCCGCCGATGACTGACAGCAATGGCGGGTCGCGCCGGTCGAGTTCGAGTTCATAGTCCCGTGTCACGCCGGCTGGATCCGCGACCATGTCCTTCTGCAGCGGCCGAATGCCTGCATAGGTCCAGACAACGTCGGCTGGATCCACCGGGCGGCGGAAATAGCGGCTGGCTGCCGCACACAGATACGCGACTTCGGCTTCGCTGGCGGCTACTGCGACAGGCGCATCCGGGAATTCAACGTCGGTCGTGCCAATCAGCGTGAAGCGCTGTTCGAACGGGATCGCGAACACGATGCGGCGATCCGGCATCTGGAAGATGTAGGCGAAATGATGATCGAACAGCGCAGGCACGACAATGTGGCTGCCCTTGATCAGGCGCAAACCCCTGGCACCGCGAATCCCCGCGGTTTCGCTGCGAAAAATTCCTGCCCACGGGCCGGTCGCATTGACGACCGCGCGTGCGAGGACGCGATCCTGCATGCCGTCAGCTCGCCGCAGCGTCGCGACCCAGGTCTCTTGGACAGGTTCGAGCGCAATGCAGGTGGTGCGGGTTTGTATTTGCGCTCCCGCCTCGTGCGCCCCGACGGCGTTCAACACGACCAGGCGCGCGTCGTCGACCCAACCATCCGTATACACGAAGCCGCGCTGGAAACGGAGCTGGAGGGGCGTGCCGGCCGGGTGGTGCCGCAGGTCCGCGGATTGCGACTTCGCAAACCTCCTGCGCGGCGCCAGATGATCGTAGAGCAGTAGACCGATGCGGATCATCCAAGCCGGGCGCAGATGGGAATCGTGTGGGAGCACGAATTCCAGCGGCCACATGATGTGGGGCGCGGCGGCCAGCAGTGTTTCCCGTTCCGCCAACGCCTTGCGGACCTGCGAGAACTTGAAGTGCTCGAGATAACGCAATCCGCCGTGGATCAGCTTCGTGCTCGCCGAGGAAGTGTGGCCGGCGAGATCGTCCCGTTCACACAGCAGAACCGACAGACCGCGCCCGGCCGCGTCGCGCGCGATGCCTGCGCCGTTGATTCCGCCGCCGACCACGAGCAAGTCGCAGCGAGTACTGCCAGGCTGCGCCACTAGTGCTGCAATCCGCCGAGATGGTCGTCGCGCCGCAGCTGCTGCATCTGGTCGAGGATCCATTGCTGGCGCTGTCGCAGGTAGGGTGAGGGGCGATCAACGCGGAAGCGCTTCGGGCTCGGCAGTACCGCGGCGAGCAGCGCCGCCTCGTAAGGATTGAGTCTCGCCGCCGGCTTGCGGAAGAAGTGCCGGCTTGCGGCCTCAATGCCCCACACCCCGCGGCCGAACTCGGCGCTGTTGAGATAAACCTCGAGTATCCGCTGCTTTGGCCACAGGATCTCGATCCACAGGGTGAACCAGGTTTCGAGTCCCTTGCGCAGCCAATTCTGGGCCGGCCAGAGAAACAGGTTTTTCGCGACCTGCTGGCTGATGGTGCTGGCGCCGCGCAGCCGGCGGCCCCGCTTCGCATCGGACCAGGCCTTGTCGATGGCCTCGAAGTCGAAGCCGCCATGCTCCAGGAAGCGCTGGTCTTCGGCGGCGATTACAGCGAGCGCCGCATGCGGCGAGATTTCCGGCCACGCGACCCAATCGTGCGACGGTCTGGTCCCCGGCCGCTGTTCGCCGAGTGTGGCGATGCGGTCCAATAGCATGAACGACGTGAACGGCACCGGCACCCAACGAAACATGGCGACCAGCAGCACGCTGCTGAAGATCAATATCAGGAGACCGAGCGCCGCCGCCCGCGCAAGACGGGCCAGCCTGGATTGGCGCCGCATCAGAGGCCCGGCCGTTCAGGCGGCTTCGACACGTCGCGCGGCTGTCACGACGACCGGCTCAACCGGCACGTCATCGTGCCCTTGCTTCCGTCCCGTCTTGACCGCCGCGATCTTGTCGATGACATCCATGCCATCGAGCACGCGGCCGAACACGGCATAGCCGAAATTGCCAGGCCGGTGATCCAGGAAAGCGTTGTCCACGAGATTCACGAAAAACTGTGCGCTCGCGCTGTTGATGTCATTCGTGCGCGCCATTGCGAGCGACCCGCGAAGGTTGCGCAGCCCGTTGGCAGCCTCATTTGCGATCGGCTTGCGTGTCGGCTTCTGCGTCATGTCCGCCGCGAAGCCGCCGCCCTGGATCATGAATCCGGGGATCACGCGATGAAACACGGTTCCGTCAAAGTGGCCGTCGTCGACATAGCGCTGGAAATTCTCGCTGGAAACCGGCGCCGCCTTGGCGTCGAGCTCGACCGTAAAGACTCCCAGCGAGGTCTCGAAACGAATCATGGGGCGTACTCCATTTGAACAGGCGCAATTCTAATGCCGATCAGTCCACGTTGCCGCGCGTTGCGCGCGGCATTCCCGCGAGGTCATTCAATGTAGCGACCCGCCGGAGGCCAGCGCCGGTCATCATTGCCCGCACCGCGGCGCCCTGGCCGGCACCGTGTTCGACGATGAGCAGGCCGCCGGTCGCGAGCTGCGGCGGCGCGCCTGCACAGACTTCCGCGAGTGCGTCGAGGCCCTCCGGGCCCGCAACCAGCGCCGCTCGCGGCTCGCAGGCCAATGCCGCCAGAAGCGGATCGTTGTCGGCGACATAGGGCGGATTCGAGACGATCGCGTGGTATCGATCTTGAACTGCGGGCCCGTACCAGTAGCCATGCAGGAACCGCACATTGCCGATCTGCAGGCGATTCGCATTGCGCGCCGCTATTGCGAGCGCTGCCAAACTCGAATCCACGGCTGTCACGAAGGCGTCCGGCCGCTCGCTCGCGATCGCAAGCGCGATGGCGCCGCTGCCGGTGCCGAGATCCAGTACCGCCGGTGCAGCGACGGCCCGCAATTCCTCGAGCGCCGTCTCGACCAGCAATTCGGTCTCCGGGCGCGGCACCAGCACGTCGGGAGTCACTTCGAGATCCAGGGTCCAGAATGCGCGCCGACCCGTCAGGTAAGCCACGGGCTCACCGTCGCGGCGTCGTGCGGCCAGGTCGGCCAATGCCTGCGCCTGCGCGGCATTCAGTTCCCGTTCCGGTGCGGCAGCGAGTGCTGCGCGGCTGCAGCCGAGCACATGCGCCAGCAACAGCTCGGCATCGAGATCGGCCGATGGCGAAGCTGCGAGCTGTCTCCTCAGCTCAAAGCAAAAGTCACCGGCGCGCGTCATTCGAGCCCTGCCAGCTCCTCGGCCCGGTGCTCGCGCGAGAGCGCATCGATCACTTCGTCGAGGTCGCCATTGACGATGTCGTCCAGCCGGTAGAGGGTCAGTTCGATGCGGTGGTCGGTCAGGCGTCCCTGCGGAAAATTGTAGGTGCGGATTCGTTCCGAGCGGTCGCCGGTCCCGACCTGCAGGCGCCTGGTCAGCGCCTTCTCGGCCGACGCGCGCTCACGTTCCGCTGCCAGCAGCCGCGCGCGCAGCAGCGCCATCGCGCGCGAGCGATTCTTGTGTTGCGAGCGTTCGTCCTGGCACTCGACCACGATCCCGGTCGGCAAGTGCGTGATCCTCACCGCGGAGTCGGTCTTGTTGACATGCTGGCCGCCGGCGCCCGATGAGCGATAGGTGTCGACGCGCAGCTCAGCCGGATTGATGTCGATGCTCTCGACCTCATCGATTTCAGGCAGCACGGCCACGGTGCAGGTGGAGGTATGGATCCGTCCCTGGGATTCGGTCGCGGGCACGCGCTGCACGCGGTGCGTGCCGGATTCGAATTTCAAGCGTGCGTAGACGCTACGTCCGGCAATGCGGCTGATGACTTCGCGATACCCGCCGTGCTCTCCGCGGCTTTCGGACAGAAGTTCCACCGACCAGCCCTGGCGCTCGGCATGACGCGAGTACATCCGCAACAGGTCACCGGCGAAGATGGCCGCCTCGTCGCCACCCGCCGCAGCGCGGATCTCCAGGAACACGTCGTGATTGTCGAGCGGATCCTGCGGCACGAGCATCTGCTGAAGGGTTGCCTCATCGGCTGCGGTGGCCTTCTCGAGCTCCGCGACTTCCTGCCGTGCCATTTCGCGGACGGCAGGATCGGCATCGCCGGCCATGGCCTCCGCAGCCCCGAGCTGTCGCTCGCGTTCGCGGAAACGGCCGAACGCCTGGACGACAGGTTCGATTCGCGCGAACTCGACCGAAAGATCGCGGAACCGCTCGGGTCTCGCGAGGATCGCCGGATCGGCCAGCATGCGCTCGAGCTCGGCACGCCGGTCGACGGTGCGCTCGAGCCGGCGGCGGATAGCGTCCTTCACTGCTCGCGACGTCCCGGCCGGAACAGGCGGGCCGCCGCCACGGCGATTTCGACGTCACCACTTTCCGCCGCTTCCCGCAACGCCGTCGATGGGCCGTGCAGGAGCCGGTTGGTCAGTGTCGCTGCCAGGAATTCCAGCACTTCATCCGGCGGCCGGCCCGCGGCCAGCATGCGGCGCGCCTGTTCGAGCGTCTGCTCGCGCGCTGCCTCGGCCTGGCCGCGCAATTCGCGGATCAGCGGAACTGCTTCGCGCGATTTGAGACCCGCCATGAATCGCGCGACCTCATCCGCAATCATCTCGCGCGCAGTCTCGGCTTCTTCCGCGCGTGCCCTGACATTCTCGTCGATGACATTGCGCAGGTCGTCCATCGTGAACAGATAGATGTCCTCCAGCTCTCCGACGCGCGGATCGATATCACGCGGTACGGCCAGGTCGAGCATGAAGACCGGACGGTGACGACGCTGCGCGATTGCGTTGCGGGTTGCCTCCAGGCTGATGACATGCCCGGGGCTTGCGGTCGAGGAAACGACGATGTCCGCCTGTGGGAGATGGGAGTCCAGGGCGTCCAGGGAAATCGCCGACGCCTTGAAGCTGCTGGCCAGACGTTGCGCCCGGTTCAGGCTGCGATTGGCAATGATCATGCGAGCGAGCTTCTGGGCATGCAGGTGGCGCGCCGCGAGCTCGATCATGTCCCCGGCGCCGACCAGGAGCGCCGTATGCTGATCAAAGCCGGTGAAGATCCTCTTCGCGAGCTGGATGCCGGCGGAAGCAACCGAAACTGCGCTGGCCCCGATTGCAGTCTCGGTGCGTACGCGTTTGGCCACGGAGAATGTGGTCTGGAACAGCCGGTTGAGCAGCGATCCCGCAGTGCCGGCCTGCTGGGCCGCTCGGTAGGCATCCTTGAGCTGGCCCAGGATCTGGGGCTCGCCGAGGATCAGCGAGTCAAGACCGGATGCGACAGAGAAAACGTGCCGCACGGCTTCGGCGCCTTCGAGCCGGTAGAGGCAATCCTTCAGCTGTGGATCGCCGCCGGACCAGGATGTCAGCCAGTCCGGCAGCAATGCGCCGCCCGCATCTTCGACGCAGCAGATTTCGGTCCTGTTGCAAGTCGAAATGATCAGGCTCTCGTGGATGCCGGCCAGCGCACCCAGGGCCGCGAGCGCCTGCGGCAGGCGATCCGCGTCGAAAACGATGCGCTCGCGCACATCGATGGGCGCAGTCCGGTGATTGAGTCCGAATATAAGGAGCGACATGTTGGGCCGCAAAAAAGAACCCGAAGGATTGTCCGGTAACGATCACGGCAGCACAAGCGCTGGGCTATAGTGATGCGATGTCAAATTGGCTGCGCTGCCTCGCACTGGTGATTTCAGCGGGTGCCGCGGTTCCCGTATTTGCGGCTTCCCGCTGTGCTCCCGGCGCGGCCTTCGACATCGCGATGAGGGCGGAGCGGGCGCTTTTCCGCGCGGATTGGCCGTCGTCGGCGCGCCTGTATGCGTGCGCGCTGGCGCGTTCCGATGATGTTTCGCTGGCCGAACGTGCGACCCGCACTGCCTACGACAATTTCCAGCTCGCCGACGCGGTCGCCGACTCGAGACGCTGGCTCGAGCTTGCGCCGGACAGTGAAATCGCGCGCCGCTACCTTGCGACCGGCTTGCTGCGGCTCTACGACGATGTCGGAGCGGCGGAGCAGTTTGCCGCCCTGCTCGATAGTTCCTATCAGGACCGGGCACGCGGTTACGTGACGCTGCTCGGGATCCTGGCGGAGGAGCGCAATGACACCGGCGCTGCGCGCGTGATGGAGCGCCTGGCCGCCGCTGACCCCGGGCTTCCGGAGGCGCAGTACGCCCTGAGCGTGCTCTGGCAGCGCGCTGAAGATGGCAATCGTGCGCTTGCCGCAGCGCGCCGCGCGATTGAGTTGCGTCCGGAGTGGCCAATGGCGGAGCTCGCCGAAGTCCGGGCACTCTCGTTGATCGGGCGCCGCGCAGAAGCGATCGAGAAGTCGGCTGCGCTTGCGGCCGGGGACGACGCATTCTCGAGGCTCAGCCACGCGTGGCTGCTGCTCGGAAACAAGCGCCGCGCAGAGGCCACCGCAATCTTCGAGGAACTGCGACGATCAGGCGTGGCGGCAAGCGAAGCGCAGGAAGGCCTTGGCGCAATTGCGCTGGATGAACGCCGGTTCGACGATGCGACGCGGATATTCAACGAGCTGGCAAGCGATCCGCAGAATTCGGACACGGTGCTGTGGCATCTCGGGCGGATAGCGGAGCAGACCGGAGACAAGGCATTCGCCGCGCGGCACTTCCAGCGCATCGGTTCCGGATCGCGCGCCGTCGCGGCCCAGACCCGTGCCTTCCGGCTGTCGCGCGAACTGGGCGCGCCGGAGCGCGCGGAATTGCAGCTGGACGAATTTCTTGCAGCGGTCCCCGCATTTACGCGGGACATGATTGCGGGTGCCGGCTCACTGTTGGTCGAGGAAGGCAAGGGCGAACAGGCGGTCGCGCTGGTGGATCGCGCATTGACGATGATGCCGGACGATGACCTGCTTCTGGCGCGCGGATTCCTGTTGGAGCGGCTCGGGCGGTTGCCGGAGGCGGTGGCCGACATGCGCGCCGTCGTCGCCCGCCGTCCTGATGACCCGGTAACGCTGAATGCGCTTGGATACACGCTGGTCGACCGCTCGATTGCGATCGACGAGGGCCAGCGCCTGATTGCCCGCGCGCTCGAGGCCAAGCCGGACAGCTTCGCGATCCAGGATTCCATGGGGTGGGCACTCGTTCGGCAGGGCAGGCTCGACGAGGGCCGGATCTGGCTCGAGCGTGCCTGGGGTAATTCCGAGGATCCCGAAGTCGCGGCGCATCTTGGCGAAACATTGTGGCTGCAGGGCCGCACCGGCGATGCCCGCCGCATCTGGGACGAGGCCCTCGCGGATAATCCGGATAGCACACCGTTGCTGCGTGCCATCGAGCGCCATCCCCGGTGAAGCGCCAGGCCGCAGCCTGCCTTTTCCTGCTGCTGGCCGGTGGCTGCGCTTCAATGCCGCCGCCCGTCGATTCCGGCAGCTGGGCCGGACGGCGCGCCGAACTGCAGGCGCTGCGTGCCTGGACACTGGATGGCCGCGTGGCGGTCGCCACCGCCACCAATGGATTCTCGGGCGGGCTGGCCTGGCGGCAGGATGGTGCGCTCGCGGAAATCGACCTGCGCCGGCCGCTGGGCGGAGTGGTGCTGTCGATCCGGCTCGATGGCTCGCGGATGACGGTCACCGACGGCAGCGGCGCTTCAATCGCAGGTGATGCGGCGGATGAATACGTGGCCTCCGAAATCGGCGCGCCTTTGCCGGTTGCTGAGCTGCGCTACTGGCTGGTCGGGGCGCCGTCGCCACAGCTTCCATCCAGGGAAACCCTCGGGGCCGACGGCCGCCTGGCGGGACTCGAGCAGGCGGGATGGCAGCTTCGCTATTCCCGGTACGAGACGGTCGATGGTTTCACGCTGCCCGCGCGCATCGAAATCGAATCGGCATCCACGCGGCTGCGACTGGTCGTTTCGAACTGGCGGCTTTGGCCATGATCTCGTTGGACTGGCCTGCGCCGGCCAAGCTCAACCTTTTCCTGCATGTTCTGGGCCGGCGCGCCGATGGCTACCACGAGCTGCAGACGGCCTATCAGCTGATCGATCTGGCGGACACGCTGTCATTTGCGCTGCGCGGGGACGGTGAAATCCGGCGTCTTGCAGGTCCATCGTCCGTGCCTGCAGAGGTCGACCTGACGGTCAGGGCGGCGCGCCTCTTGCGGACGCTGGGGGGTGTCAGCAAGGGTGCCGAGATCCGGCTCGAAAAGCGCATTCCGTTGCAGGGCGGTCTTGGCGGGGGCAGTTCGGATGCCGCGACCACCCTGATAGCGCTGAACGAGCTCTGGGGTCTGCATCTGCCGGTGGAGAAGCTGGCCGAGGCGAGCCTGAGTCTCGGCGCCGATCTGCCACTTTTCGTTCACGGTCGCAGCTCCTGGGGGGAGGGAATCGGGGAGCGTCTGACCCCCATCGAGCTGCCGCCGCGGCACTACGTGGTCATATTCCCGGGTGTCGGGGCCAGCACCGCAGAGGTGTTTCAGGCTTCTGAATTGACAAGGAATTCTCCGAGCCTGACAATCCGCGCCTTCCTGCAGGCAGGCGGACGCAATGACTGCGCGCCAGTGGCCACCGGGCGCTACCCTGAAGTCGGCAGGGCGCTGGCGTGGCTTGCGCAGCGCGGTGATGCGCGCCTGACCGGAACCGGCAGTTGCGTGTTCGCCGGCTTTGCGGAACGGGCGCAGGCCGAGGCAGCGATTTCCGACCTGCCGGGCGAGTGGAAGGGTTTCGTGGCAAGAGGCCTCGACCGGTCACCGCTGCAGGAACGCGTGGCGGCGGAACGTGCCCGGCAAGGGCAATTTTGACGAATGGGGTGTCGCCAAGTGGTAAGGCAACGGGTTTTGATCCCGTCATACGAAGGTTCGAATCCTTCCACCCCAGCCAGTTGATGCGCGGCGCGCGTTGCACGCCGACATGAGGGAGACTCGCGTGGACCAGTCCACGATGGCGGTGTTCACCGGCAATGCGAATCCGATGCTCGCGCAGGAAATCGTGCGCCATCTGATGCTGCCGCTGGGGCGCGCCATGGTCGGCCGGTTCAGTGACGGCGAGATACAGGTCGAGATCATGGAAAACGTCCGCGGCAAGGACGTCTACCTGGTGCAATCGACCTGCCCGCCGGCCAATGAGCACCTGATGGAGCTGCTGGTCATGGCGGACGCCTGCCGGCGGGCTTCGGCGGGGCGGATCACCGCGGTGATCCCCTATCTCGGCTACGCGCGCCAGGACCGGCGGCAGCGCGCGATGCGGGTGCCGATCACGGCGAAGCTGGTGGCCGACATGATCGGCCGCGCGGGCGTGGATCGGGTGTTGACCGTGGATCTGCATGCGGACCAGATCCAGGGGTTTTTCGACATACCGGTGGACAATGTTTATGCGTCGCCCGTGCTGCTGGGCGAAGTCTGGAAGCAGAAGTACGAGAACATGATCGTGGTGTCGCCGGATGTCGGCGGCGTGGTGCGCGCAAGGGCGCTGGCGCGGCGCTTGGACAACGCGGACCTCGCGATCATCGACAAGCGGCGGGCGCGGGCCAATGAGTCGCAGGTGATGAACATCATCGGCGACGTGCGCGGCAAGTCCTGCGTGATGGTCGATGACCTGGTGGATACCGCCGGCACGTTGTGCCTTGCGGCGCAGGCGCTGAAGGACGAGGGCGCCACGCGCGTGACGGCCTACATCACGCATCCGGTGCTTTCCGGGTCCGCGGTCGAACGGATCGCCGATTCGGCGCTCGACGAGCTGGTCGTGACCGACACGATCCCGCTGCGCGCCGAAGCCAGGGCCTGCAAGCGCATCCGGGTGATGACGGTTGCGGGCCTGCTGGCCGAGACGATGCGGCGGATCCGGGACGAGGAATCCGTCAGTTCGCTGTACGTGGATTAGGAGGGGCAGCCCCCTCCGGATGGTAGCTGCCGGGTAGTCCGGCGGCGCCGAAAACGGGACGCCGGCGCCTGGTCGCGGGCCGGCAATCCCCTCAAGCAGGAGTGAAACAGACATGAAGACTTCTTTTGAACTCGCCGCCGAGTTCCGGGAGGACCAGGGTAAGGGTGCGAGCCGCCGCCTGCGTCATCTCGGCAAGGTGCCGGCGATTCTCTATGGCGGGCGGCGCGATGCGCGGACGCTCATGATTGACCACACGAAGCTTGCGAAGCTGATGGACGACGAGCGCTTCTACTCGACGATCCTGAGCCTGCGCGTGGGTGACCAGTCGCAGGCGGCGGTGCTGAAGGACGTCCAGCGTCATCCCTACAAGAACCAGATCATGCACGTGGATTTCCAGCGCGTGCTGGAAGACGAGAAGATCCGCATGATCGTGCCGCTGCACTTCAAGGGCGGCGCCGAGTCCAAGGGCGTCAAGGAGCAGGGCGGCGTGCTCTCGCACGTGCGGAACGACATTGAGGTGACCTGCCTGCCGAAGGACCTGCCGGAATTCATCGAGGTGGATGTGTCGGCGCTCGAGATCAACCAGGTCATTCACCTGTCCGGTCTCAAGCTGCCCGCGGGTGTCGAGATCGTGGAACTGCTTGCCGGTCGCGACAAGCCGGTGGCCTCGATACACATGCCGCGCGTCGAGGAGGAAGAGGTGCCGGTCGTCGACGAGGCCGCCGCAGCGGCTGCTGCCGCGGGAGTCGCTGCCGCACCGGGAGCGCCGGCTGCCGCAGCGGGCGCCGCGCCGGGTGCTGCACCGGGCGCTGCTCCGGCTGCGGGTGCTGCACCTGCCGCCGATGCCAAGGGCGCGGCGGGCAAGGGCGCCAAGGAAGGCGCAGGCAAGAAGGGCGACGGCAAGAAGTAACGCACGGCGTGCAACAGGAAGGCGGGGCCGCCCTGGTGGCGGCCCCTGCCGTTTGAGGAAAACGAGTCGATGGCTGGATTGCCCTTGCAGCTGGTGGTCGGGCTCGGGAATCCGGGCTCGGAACACGCGGCTACCCGCCACAATGCGGGCTTCTGGTTCGTCGATGAACTGGCGCGCCGGCACGATGGCCGGCTGAAACCCGAGCATCGCTACAACGGCGACGCCGGGCGCGTCGCGATTGCAGGCGTCGATCTCTGGTTGCTGAAGCCGATGGCGTACATGAATCGCAGCGGCCTCTCGATCCGCTCAATCTGCGACTACCTGCGGGTGCCGAGTGAACAGGTCCTGGTCGTGCATGACGATCTGGACTTGCCGGCCGGCATCGCGAGGCTCAAGCAGGGTGGCGGAGCGGGCGGTCACAATGGACTCAAGGATGTCATCAGCCACATGGGCGAAGATTTCTGGCGCTTGCGTATCGGCATCGGCCACCCGGGGAGCCGCGACGACGTGATCGACTACGTGCTCGAGCGCCCGTCCGCTGTCGATGAACGGTTGATCCGGGAGGCCATCGAACTGGCGGTCTCCGAATTCCCGCGCCTGGTGACGGAAGGTGCGGAGTCGATGATGAACCGGCTGCATGCCAGGCCGCCGCAACAGGAAGCGCCCGGCTGAGGCCGGCGCCACGCGCACACCATGGGAATCCGCTGTGGCATCGTCGGCCTGCCGAATGTCGGCAAGTCAACGCTATTCAATGCGCTGACGCGTGCAAAGATTGCCGCTGAAAATTACCCGTTCTGCACCATCGATCCGAATGTCGGGATCGTGCCGGTCCCGGATCCGCGGCTCGATGCGCTGGCCGCAATCGCCAGGCCTGAGAAGATCCTGCCGACCACAGTCGAGTTCGTGGATATCGCGGGCCTGGTCGCGGGAGCCTCGCAGGGCGAAGGGCTGGGCAACAAGTTCCTGGCGCACATCCGC
>JAOUGR010000256.1 GCA_029857655.1 Gammaproteobacteria bacterium
TTTTGAACCTCATCCCGGTGATCGTGTTCGCGATCGAGGCCTGGCTGGGGCGCAGCTACGCGCCTGTTGAGCTGTTGGGCGCGGGGGTGGTGATCGGAGCGCTGGTGGCGAACAATCTCTTCATGCGCAGGCAGGCGGCGGCGCGCTGAGCGGATGGACAGGGCGTTAAACAGCGTTTAACATCCCGGGATGCTCAAGACCATCACCAAGATCGGCAACTCGCAGGGACTGATCTTTGACGCCGCTTTGCGCGAGCTGAGCGGGCTGCAACCCGGCGACCAGGTGAACGTGACGGTGCACGAAGGCGGAGCAATCGTCATTACCCCTCTGCGTGCCGTGGTTCCGGCGGACGAGGCGCGCAAGTCGGCCAAGGCGCTGATTCAGCGCAATCGCCGCCTGTTCAAGCGTCTTGCCTGAGCGCGCGCTTCGGCACCTCGACGTGGAGGCCGTAATGGCCATCCACGAAGAGGTGCTCGCGGCGCATGGCGGCCTGAGCGGGCTACGAGATCGCGCGCTGCTGGAGTCCGCAGTGGCCGCTCCGCAGGCCTCATTCGGCGGCAAGCCCCTGATCCGGGACCCGATCGAGATGGCAGGCGCGTACCTGTTCTATCTATGCCGGAATCACCCGTTCGCCGATGGCAACAAGCGAACCGCTCTGGCCGCGGCGCTCGTATTCCTGGATGCCAACGGCCTGCTTGTAGACCCAGACGCTCCAACGCGCGGAATCGATGACTGGGAGACTCTTGTCCTCGACGTGGCGAATTCCAGGCTCGACCGGGAACAGACGGCGCGGCGCCTGCGGGGGTTGCTGAAGCGGTAGTCGGGCGGCCGTTCGCGGTCAAAGTCTGTGTGGGGAGCAGCCACAAGCCATCTGGATTCGAGATTGCAGAGCGGTGGCGTTAGATAAATCATGTGGTTGCGCGACGGGGCGAGAATTTCCGTCCACCGCGAGCCCTTGTCGTGCGTTACCCGGTATCGAACAATCCCGAACTCTACCGGGCAGAGGCCACCATGAACGTCCTCATCGTCGACGACCACCCGATCGTGGCCGAATACCTGCGCGGAGCGGCGGGCCGGGCGATTCCGGAAGCGGTGGTGAGAGTCGCCGGTGATCTCGAAGCGGCGCTCGAGTCCATGCGCGACGCCCCGGCGGACATGGTGATGCTCGATCTGGGGCTCCCGGGCTGCGGCGGCATCGAGTCGCTCCTTCGCTTCCGGAATTCCTATCCCGATGCGCGCGTCGTCGTGGTCTCCAGCGAGGACGCGAGCACGGCGATCCGCGGTGCGCTCGCCGCGGGCGCGGCGGGGTTCATTCCCAAGACCGCGGGCCCGAAGGTGATAGTGAATGCGCTTCGGCTCATCGCCGAAGGCGGCCGTTACATCCCGCCGGAGGCGCTGGGCGATGCCTTTGCCGAGCTGACCGGCGCGCCGGCGAACGGCCGCGAGCGCTCGCCGAACGGCAGGCTGACCGACCGCCAGCGCGAGGTGCTGAAGCGCCTGCTCGCCGGGAGCACGGTCACCGAGATCGCGTCGGACCTGGGCATCGCCGAGTCCACGGCAAAGCACCATACGTTGGCGGTCTATGCGGCGTTTCGCGTGTCCTCGAGAGCGGACTTGATACTGGCGGCGGCGAGAAGGGGGCAGGCGACGGGGTGATCCGGGCGGTCTAGACCGCCCGGTGGATGGCGCCGGCACCCAGTTGCGCTACGCTGCCCCGCAAGGGGGATCGCGTGGCAATCCAGCTCGGGGCGGATGTCGCCGAGACAGATTTCGCGTGGACGATCGGCAGCCTGTGCCAGATCAACCGGATTCCGTTTGACCCCGCGCTCCTGCTCCGGAAGTTCCCCGCGCCACATTCCGTCCACCAGCTGATCGAGGCGCTGCGCTCGTTCGGGTTCCGCACGGGCGAAGGCAAGCTCGCGAAAAGCGCTTATCCCTGCCTGGGCTTTCTCGCCGGAGAAGCGGCGAAGCCCGCGCTGCTGGTAAAGCGCGACGCGGAGCGGCTGCTCTACTTCGTCGCCGGGAGCCAGGCGCCGCAGACTGCGCTGCTCGGATCGCTCAAGGAGCAGTTTGCTGCTGATGTGCTGCTCGTGCGGCACGAGTCTACGAAGGAGCCAGCCACCGAGGATGGGGCGCCAGCCGCAACGAAGTTCGGCTTTCGCTGGTTCTGGACCGAGCTGTTGCGGCACAAGCGCGTCTGGCGCGACGTGCTGCTCGCGTCTTTCTTCATCCAGCTGATCGGACTCACCATGCCGATTGGCACCCAGGTTGTCATCGACAAGGTCGTCGTGCACCAGACCGAAAGCACGCTGATCGCGATCGCGGTGGGCCTGGGGATGTTCCTGCTGTTCAGCGCGGGGATGAGTTGGCTGCGCCAGTACTTCGTGCTGCATACCGGAAACCGGGTGGACGCGGTGCTCGGCAGCCAGGTTTTCCGGCACTTGTTCAGGCTGCACCTGCCGTACTTCGAGCACCGGCCGACCGGGACGCTCGTCGCGCGGATGCACGCGGTGGAGACGGTGCGGGAATTCATGGCCGGGGCGGCGGTGTCGGCGATTCTCGATTTTCCTTTCCTGCTCGTCTTTGCGGCGGTGATGTTTGCCTACAGCTGGCAGCTCACGCTGATCGCGTTGGGGATCCTGTTCCTGGTCGCGGGACTCTCGGTGGCGGTGACGCCGATGCTGCGGGCGCGGCTGAACCGCCAGTTCCTGCTGGGCGCGCGCAACCAGGCGTTCCTAACGGAGTACGTGGCGGGAATGGAAACGGTGAAGTCGCTGCAGATGGAGCCGCGGCTGGAGGGGCGCTACGACGAGATGCTGGCTTCGTATCTCGCGGCGGGTTTTGCGACGCGGCAGCTCTCCAACACCTACAACGTCATCGCCAACGCGCTCGAGCAGACGATGACGCTTTCGATCCTGTGCGTGGGGGCGCTGCTCGTCATGCAGCATGATGGGTTCACCATCGGGATGCTGGTCGCGTTCCAGATGTTCGCGAGCCGGCTGTCGCAGCCGATGCTGCGCCTGGCGTCGCTGTGGCAGGAGTTCCAGCAGGCTTCCATAGCGGTGAGGCGGCTCGGGGACATCATGGATGCGCCGGCAGAGCCGTTCGTGCTGTCGCCGGGGCGGACGGCGGATGGCAAGGGGGAGGTGCGGATCGAAGCGCTGTCCTTCCGGTACTCGACCGAACATCCTTACTTGTACCGGAATCTCAGTCTGACGCTGAAGCCCGGGAAGCTTACTGTTCTGACTGGCCCTTCGGGTTCGGGGAAGAGCACGTTGGCGAAGTTGCTGCTGGGGTTTTACCAGCCAACCGATGGCCGCATCGAGATCGACGGGCGCGACATCCGCCATCTTTCCGCGAACGAACTTCGGCAGTACTTCGGCATCGTGCCTCAGGAAACGTACTTGTTCAGCGGCACCATTTACGAGAATCTGCTTGCGGCGAATCCGAACGCCGGGTTCGAGGATGTGGTGCAGGCGTGCAAGGTTGCCGAGATTCATGAGGTGATCGAGAAGTTGCCGCAGGGGTACAGCACCGTGATCGGGGAGCACGGGGTGGGGTTGAGCGGTGGGCAGAAGCAGAGGCTGGCGATTGCGCGGGCGGTGCTGAAGCGGCCGCGGATACTGATCTTTGACGAGGCGACGAGCGGGTTGGATCAGCAGACGGCGGAAAGATTCGC
>JAOUGR010000257.1 GCA_029857655.1 Gammaproteobacteria bacterium
CCGTGCCGCCGAGCAAGACGAGTGTGCCCGGTCAGGCGACGCTGCCCGACCAGTCCGTCTCGAACTACACGATCCAGGTGGTGCCGGGCAGCACCTATGACGCGATCTTCACCTGGACCGGCAAGGGCCTTAACTGGGACATCTACGGCAGCCTGCCCGGACACAGCGCTGGGGTCGGAACCTGCGACGAGACGACCCGCCTGCCGGGCGAGGACCCGGTCAGCCACTGCCATGAATTCAACGATGCCATGGGTGTGCGCAACTTCCCGGTCACGCTGCCCGGGCAGCAGTCGCAGACCATCGGCGGGTTCTGGAGCGGTGGCCAGTATCTCGGCACTGCCGAACCGGTCCCGCCGCTGCAGGGCGGCCTCAATCCCGGTGCCGGCTATTCGTTCATGTGGCACTCGCACACCGAGCGCGAACTCACGAATGACGACGTCTTTCCGGGCGGAATGATGACCATGTTCATTCTCGAGAAAGAGCCCACCGCCCCTGACCCGGACAACATCTGCGACGACGGAACCTTCAACACCGGCGCCTGCGCTCCGTAAGCCGCATCGAGGACATAGGCCATGAACAACAGGCATCGAATTCTCATCAGCGCCCTCGCGGCGAGCTTAGCGGCGACGCTCGGCGCGCCGGCGGCCCAGGCGGCCGAAGTATGGCTACGCGCGGAGACGCTGACAGGTCTTGGCGGCATCACGATGTGGGGCTACAGTTCCTGTGACTCCACGTTTACGACCTGCACCGCGCCATCCTCGCCGGGACCCGAGATCACGGTGCCGGCGGGTGACTCGTCGCTGATTGTTCACCTGCAGAACACGCTGCCCGAGAACACGTCGATCATGATCCCGGGCCAGACCAAGCCCATGGTGCCGCAATTGGTTGGCGGGCGTGTGCACGCCTTCGATGCGGAAGCTGCAGTTGGCGGCGGCACGCAGAACTACACCTGGATCGACCTGCGGCCGGGCACGTACATGTACCAGAGCGGCTCGCACGTGCAGCTGCAGGTGCAGATGGGCCTGTATGGCTCGATGACGCATGACGCCGCCTCTGGTCAGGCTTACGCGGGCGTCGCATACGACCAGGCGAAGACCGTGGTTTTCAGCGAGATCGATCCGCTGCTGCACGGCAGCGGCGGCGGCCTGGTAACCTCGCCGATCCTCGCTACCAGCTTCGAGTCGCCGATCGTTGCTTCCGGCAGCGAGGCCACCACGGCAGATAACTGGACGGTTACTGGCAGAGCGGGCGTGTTCTATCCTGCCGGAGCCTCGATTCTGGTGCCGACCAATGGCAGCCAGGTTGGCTGGAGCTACGCTCAGGGTCAACTCAGCCAGGTTACGGGCGAGCCCCTGACGGCGGACACCACTTATCAGCTCGATGTCGATGTCGGCGACCGGACGGATACCCCCTTCGCCGGCTACACGGTCGGTCTCTACGCGAACAACGGGTTGCTGGCACAGGACTCGGCCCTGACGCCGAACGCCGGCTTCCTCAAATCAACCATCACATTTACCGCACCCGCCGGCCATTCGGCACTGGGCCAACCCCTGGAGATCCGGTTGGCGAGCACCCAACCCGCGCTTCCGGTCACCACGCCGATAACGGTCAATAACCCAAGCTTCGAGGCGCCAAACGTTGCGAACGGCGCCGAGGGCAACACGGCAACGGGCTGGGTGGTCACCGTCGGTGCGGGTGTATTCGATCCTGCCAGCAACGCGATCCTGCAGCCGACGCTCGGCTCCCAGGCCGGCTGGGGCAGTGGTGTGGGTCGGCTGAGCCAGGTTACCGGCGAGACCGTGGCGGCGAACGCCACGTATGCGCTCGAAGTTGACGTCGGCGACCGGAGCGACGTTGATTTCGCCGGCTACACGGTCGGGCTGTATGCGAACGGGACGCCGCTGCAAGCCGACACAAACTCATTGTCGCCGAACAGCGGCTTCCTGAAGTCGACAATCTCCTTCACGGTGCCTACAGGCCATCCGGCAGTGGGTCAGCGCTTGGAGGTCCGCCTGGCGGGCACGGATGTTTCTCCGCCCGTTCCGGTGCAAATAGCCGTCCTCAACGCGAGCTTCGAGTCGCCCGACTGCGTACTGAACGGGACCAACACAACCGCCTGCTCGGCAACGACCGGCGGCCGCGCGGCCAACAATGCCACCTCCTGGAGCCAGGGCGGTGGTGAAAATGCTTCCCGGGCCGGCGTGTTTGATCCTGCCGACACCGCCTTGAGTCCCCCCGATTCTGACCAGGCCGGTTGGAGCTATAACCAGCGTCAATTGCGGCAGCAACTTCCGACGACGGAGAACCTGAAGCCGAGCACGACGTATACGCTTAGCGTGAAAGTCGGCAAGAGGACTGGCACGCCCTTCGCCGGCTATTCGGTCGGGCTCTATGACGGCGATGTCCCGCTTGCCCGGGACATCAACACGTTGACAATCTTGGATGGCACGTTCACGACGTCGACGGTCAGTTTCACGACACCCGCCAACCAGCCGTCGGGACGCAGGCTGCAGATCCGTCTGGCAAGTACCATCGTGGGGACGACCAACACCACCAACCGGACGTACTTCGACGACGTGCGACTCGAAAGGGTCAGCACGGTCCAGCGCCGGAGCTACTTCGATAACATCATTCTCCGCAAGACCATGGAAGACACGGCGCGGACCGTTTTCGACCAAGTCACTCTGGTCAAGACCACGACCACACCGGGCACAACGGGCAAGGCCGCCAACGCTACCGTAGACGGTTATCTGCCGCGCTACTTCCTGATCAACGGCTCTGGGACTCCCACCGACCTCGTGACGGCCACGGCGGGTCAGCGGGTGCTGCTGCGCCTGGTCAATGCCGGGCTGCAGAACCGCGCACCGCAACTGGTTGGCGGCTACTTCGAGATCGTCGGCGAGGATGGTCATCGGACGCCGGTCAGCCATCAGCAGTACAACACGCTGCTGCCTGCCGGCAAGTCGCTGGATGTAATCTTCGAGGTCCCGGCGGATGCCGCACCTGGCACTGTTTACACGCTCTATGACCGTCGCCTCGGGCTCAGCAACGGCAGCGGCCAACTCGGCCACATCGTGGTCAGCGGACCGTAGGGCAAAGGCATTGATAAGGTACGCCTTGCTGGTCGTCGCGCTGTCTGCCCTTGCAGGCTGCGCCGCCTCGGGCGGCACCCGCGCCACGGAACCGGCGCCGATCGCCATCGAGGCCGTGCGAATCACAGCGGCCGGGCACTACATCGACCTTCGCTATCGGGTCCTGGACGCGGCGCGCGCCAATGAAATGCTCGGGCCCGGCGTCAAGCCGCTGCTGATCGACCAGGCGAGCGGCCTCAAGATGGGCGTGCCAATGACCGCCAAGCTCGGGCCGCTGCGCCAGACGCAGGCGAAGCAGCGTCCGGACCATCTCTATTTCGTGATGTTCACCAACACCGCCGGCATCCATCCGGGAAGCCTGGTGACTGCGCAACTGGGCGATATCACCGTGACCGATCTGACCGTGGAATAGCTTAGCGCAGGAGCCACGATGACATTGTCGGATGCAAGTAAGAGGCCTGCCGCGAACGAGCCAATTGCGGCAGGCTTGCTGCTGTCCGGCTTGCTGGCAGCTTCTGCACATGCGTCCGACGGTTCGAGCGAGCTCCAGGCGCTGCTCGACGCCGCGGGGCCTGGCGATGAGC
>JAOUGR010000258.1 GCA_029857655.1 Gammaproteobacteria bacterium
GCTTCGGCGTCGCCACAATGATCGTGGTGGTACCGCTGTTCGTCGTCGCGGGATTCTTGCTGATCGCCGCGTCACCGGTTTTCGCGATGCTGGTCGCCGTCTATGTCGCGCGCCGCGTCGGGCAGTACGCGATCGTGCGGCCCTGCCGTGAGATGCTTTACACGACCGTGGACCGCGAATCGAAGTACAAGGCGAAGAATTTCAACGACACGCTGGTATACCGGACCAGCGATTTTGTCGTCGCCAAGGGACACGACGCATTTGTGTCGGCGTTTTCGGCGGGGCTGGCAGGGGTCGCGCTGCTCGGTGCGGGTGTTGCGGCACTGTGGGCGGCAGTCGCGTTCGGGCTCGGCCGCGCGCATGAGCGCATGGCCGCCGGCAGGACGCCTGGCTGATCAGTCTGCGAGCTGGAAGCGCACGCGCGCTGCAACGCGCTGATCGACGACTGTGCCATTGACCATGCGCGGCTCGTAGCGCCAGCGCGCCACGGAATCGAGGGCGGCGCGATCGAAGACACCCGCAGGCTCGGAAGCGCGCACCGTCGCATCGCGCGTACTGCCATCGCTGGCGACCGTGAATTCGACGTCCACCCAGCCGGAAATACCGCGCTCAAGTGCCCGCGACGGGTATGCAGGTTTCACGAAACGGGTCCGGTTCAGCGCATTCTCCGGCAGCACGAGCGGTGCTGCCGGTCTTGGCGCCGCTGCCGCCGCGCGTGCCTTTGCGATCTCGGTCGCGAGAGCGGCGACTTCAGTGGCCGGCGCGCCGGAATCATTGGCCGCTCTCAGCATTATTTCGGCGTCACCGATTTTGCCGGCGGCGACCAGAAGGCGGGATTCCGCCAGTGCCTTGCCCGCGAGCAGTGCGCTCGTTTCCGGCAGGCCGGGATACGCGGGGTCGGAGGCACGCAGCAGGTCCAGGTAATGACGTGCAGAATCGGCCACCGGCTCCACAAGTTGGCCCTGCGCGATGCGCTGGTTCGCGAGCGTGAAGAGCCGCGCGCGGTCCTCGCGCAGCGTGCCGAGCCGGGCGATTTCGAGTTCCGAACGCAGTTGGGCCAGTTCGGGTCGATTGACATCGAGCGCGGCCGCCTGACGCACCCACTCGCTGGCTTCGTCCAGGTGCCCTTCGCTCATCGCCTTGCGTGCGCTGCTTTGCAGCAGCATTGCAAGTGCGGCGATGCCCTGCTGCACGCCCGGATCCGCCGGATCGATGCTCCGGGCCGAAAGGAGGTAGGCATGCGCGCTGTCACTGCCGCCGACCAGCCGGTTGCTGCTCATGCGTTGGTTAGCTAGCAGCACCAGTCCCTGTACGCGACTGCTGTCGCTGCGCGGAGCGACCGGATCCGGCGTAGCCGCGGATGGTGAGCTCCCCGGCCGTGCCGAGCCGCCGGGACCAGCGAGGCGTTCGCGCTCGCGATCGAGCTGGGTCATGAAGAATTCCAGGCGCGGATGGTCGGGCCGGGCGGCGCGCGCCGCATCCACTACGCTCGCGAGGGCAACCAGGTCCTGGACCATCAGCGCATGTTCGGCCCGCAACAGCAGTTCGTCCGCAACGCGGTCGACGCCTCGCTCCGCAGTGCGATTGCCCGGATCACGGGTGAGCACTGCGCGGTAAAGCTCCAGTGCGTTGTCTTCGGGCGGCTCGACGAGCTGGCCCCGCGAGAACGCCAGTCCTGCCGCATCGAGCAACTTCCGGACTGCGGCGTCACGGCTCGCATCAGCCGTCGTCGCCTGTACGGCACCGGTGTCCGGCGTGAGGTTGCCGAGCTTTTCCCACGGCCTCCAGGTTGCGAGCAGGGCGATGATCAGCACGAGTGGAATCAACAGGAGACTGCGGCGGGACCAGCGGCGCACGCCGGCGCCGTCCACCTTGATCGCCGGCATCGTCAGCGCTTTCAGCTTGACTGAGGTCGTGCCGGTCTGCCGGGCCGCTGCGGCCGGTATGTCGGCGGACTGCTGCTGGCGGCGCAGAGTCGCTTCCACAAAATTACGGATGCGGTCCGCTGAGGCCGGCTTGTGAAGGAATCGGAAGATGATTCCCCTGGAGACCAGCTCCGCGAGCTCGGCTTCGTCATCCCGGCGGCCTGCGACGATGATCGCCAGCTCGGGAAATTGTTCATGGATCCTGATGACGAACTCGCGCGTGTCGTGATCGGCCAGTGCCGAGTCGACCAGCAGGACGGCGTTGCCCGCCGCGACGATCAGGTCGGCGGCGTGGGTCGCGTCATCAGCGCGCCAGACGCGGTGATTGCCGGCAAGCGATTCGCGCGACAGTTCAATGAGCGCAGGATCCGCGGAAAGCACGACGACATTGGCGCCTGCGGATGGCGACGCTGAAATCGCCCGCTCCCCATTCGGCTTTTCGACGTTTGCATAGTCGATGTACACGGTACCCCGCGCGTCGGAAACTCGCGCAAAAACGCTCCGGCACAGACCCTTCAGCCGGTGGCGGACTGCCAAGGGCAATCTTTGACAAAATCCGTCGTGGTGAACGAGACACAGGTCAAGTTTTCAGCTTTAACCGCGTGATGGAGTTCGAAAAAACCCGGCCCTTCCGGGACTTGCGGTTAAGGGGCACTTTGGCGCCCCCAGGTGGTTCCGGGGCGTTGCTGGCGCGCCACAAGGGTTTCGGATTTTTCGATTTTCACGGAATTATGTGAATCTCGACAGCGGCCCGGATGCCCCGTAATGTGATCGAGCCTTGCGGGTCGGGTGTCCATGGCGGGGGAGTCGGGTATCAAGCATCAGATAGCGTTCGTATCGAGCCTGCCTTCCGAGCATTACCACCAGCTCGTGGCACTCCTGTTCTTCAATGAAGGCCAGGACCGGGTCCGGAATGGCATCGTGACGGCGATCGACCGCTATGGGCCGCCGGAAATTGTCGTTGACGGAAATTCGTTGCGTGTACGCGTCGCCGGCCCTTCCGAGGCCCAATGCCTGTTTGCGATCGAGCGGGAAGGCAAGGTTTCGCAGCCTGTCGGCGTGATCCTCTACGTGCGGGACAGCTTCGAGCGCATCACGGTCCTGCATCTGGTGGTCGCGGGGGCCTATGCGGCCGGCGGCCCGCGCGCCAAGTACAACCTCCTGCTTCGCCTGGTGCAGGCGGTCAAGCGGATCGCGCGCTGCACGTCCGGCATCCGCCATGTCGAGGTGCTTTACTCCCAGAACAGGCCGCGCGCTGCCTACGCCTGAATCTCCCGCGCGCGGTTATGATGTAACCGCACCCCGACGCAGGAGACCTACATGATCCGAGTTATCCGTCCGTTGCTCGCCGCCGCGATGCTATTGCTTGCCACCATGCCCGCGGGCGCGAGCTCGCGTGAGGAGCTAGACGCCGACGTTCGCGAGGCCATCAATGAGCTCTACAAGTATTCGAGCGCAGCCAAGGAGCTGGCGGGCAAGTCGGCGGGAATGCTCGTCTTTCCGAAAGTCGTGAAAGGCGGGATCGGTATTGGCGGCGAGTATGGCGAAGGGGCGCTGCTCGTCGGCGGCCAGACCGTCGGCTACTACAAGATCATCGCGGGCTCGATCGGATTCCAGCTCGGCGTGCAGCGCAAGAGCCAGGCGATCCTGTTCATGAGCCAGCACGAATTGGAGAAATTCCGCAAGAGCGGGGGCAGCGGCGACGGCTGGAAAGCGGGCGTGGACGGGAGTGTCGCGCTTGCGACCCTGG
>JAOUGR010000247.1 GCA_029857655.1 Gammaproteobacteria bacterium
CGTCAGCCCCTTTGACAGTGTCGTGCAGGGCGGCGACGCGGTCTGGGAAGGATTGCGTCTCTACCAGGGCCGCATCTTCGCGCTCGATGAACATCTCGCGCGGCTGCGTTCCTCCGCCCTCGCGCTGGCATTCGAGGCCATTCCTTCCGACGATGCGATCGTGAAGGAGATTCGCCGCACGCTTGAAGCGAACAAGATGGCCGACGGCGTGCACATCCGCCTCACCTTGACGCGCGGCGTGAAGATCACCTCCGGCATGGACCCGCGGCTCAACCGCTCGGGGCCGACGCTGATCGTGCTGGCGGAGCACAAGGCGCCCGTTTACTCGAAGCAGGGTCTCAAGCTCATCACCAGCAGCATGCGCCGCTCGCCCCCCGACTGCCTCGATCCGAAGATTCATCACGCCAACCTGCTGTCATCGATACTCGCGAAAATCCAGGCCAATGCGGCGGGCGCGGACGACGCGATCATGCTGGACCTGCGCGGCTTCATCGCCGAGACCAATGCGACGCACTTGTTCATGGTCGACGGCAAGCGCCTGTTCACACCCACGCTTGCCGCCTGCCCCGAGGGAATCACCCGCCGGACCGTTTTGGACATCTGCCGCAAGCAGGCCATCGATTGCGAAGTACGCGACCTGTCGCTGACCGAGCTTTACCGCGCGAGTGAAGTCTTCTGCACCGGGACGATGGGCGAGCTTGCCGGTGTCACCTGGGTGGACGGCAGGCAGATCGGCGACGGAAAAATCGGCCCGATGACCGGGCGCCTGTCGGCCCTGTATGCGGAACGCACTGCGGCTGGAGGCATGCGGGTCGTGGATTCATGAAACGGACTGCGCAGATCATGCTGCGACGACTGGTTGCGGTGATTGCCGTACTGGGTCTTGCGGGCTGTGCGACACCGCGGCCGCAGGACCAAGCAGCGGCATCGCGCTGCGCTCCGGACCATCCGTTTGCCGAAGGCGGCGAGCGTGCCACGCTGTGGGTCCGTGGTTCGGCGGAGTATCGCTCCTCGACCGAAGGCATCTACCGCGCGGCCCTGCGTAGCCTGCAATCGGGCCTTGCCGATGCCGGCTGGTCGGCCGAACCAACCCAGACCCGCGGTTTCTCCGCGCTTCCGCCGGCTGTGGTCATGGACATTGACGAAACCGTGCTGGACAACAGCGCACCGCAGGCGCGGATGCTGCTCGAAGAATCCTGTCCCGGCGAATTTGATGCGCTGTGGGATGCCTGGGTTGCCGCACGCGCGGCACCCGCCGTCCCCGGAGCCGCGGCTTTCATCCGCGCCGCGCGCGAATTGAAGGATCCGTCGGGGCGGCAGGTGCGCGTGTTCCTGATCACGAATCGCGAGTGCAAGGAGCGCGCCGGCGTTGCGTCGAACTGCCCGCAGCAAGACGACACCCTTTCGAACCTGCGCGCCCTGGGGCTCGACGCCCCGACACTCGACGCCGACCTGATGCTGAAAAGCGAACGGCCCGACTGGAGCAGCGAGAAGCTGTCGCGCCGCCAGCAGGTCGCAAGGGAATATCGCATCGTGCTGAATGTGGGCGACGACCTCACCGATTTCATTGCCGACCTGCGCGGCAGGTCGTTGGCCGAGCGCGAAAAGGCGCGCTGCCGCCATGATGTCTGGTGGGGCGTGCGCTGGTTCTTGATCCCGAATCCGATGTACGGTTCCTGGCAACGCGCACTGGGACCGGACCCGGGCGCTGCACTCGTACAGCCATTGACGCCATCCACCTGCGGCAAAGCAGTGTGACGGACCTCAAAAACTGCGTAGAAACCGCTGCGCGAGCTTGGTGCTTGGCTTATGTTGACTCGCAGGTCCCTGGATTGGTGCCATGCAATGACCCCGGCCGACGAACGCGTACTTCAGCTGCTGCAGAAGTGGCAGAAGAGTCTCGAGCTGCATGCCGGCTATGCTGGTCTGCCCGAGGACCAGTACTGGCTGGTCCAACCCTGGCCGACGCACCAGCGCCCTACCAAGTGGGTCATCGACCTCGCGCGGCAGCAGCTGGCCGATCTGCAGAACATCGTGAAGACAAGGCTTGCCGCGGGCGATCCCTCACTGTCCGAGGCGCTCGAACTGATGTCGTTTCTCACCAACCTGGTCGGCTCGCAGCATGTCGAACGCTTCGTGCCGGTCGCCGATCCGGAACGCGAGCGCCAACTGGAAGGAGCCGGGCAGGCGAAGGCCAAGACAAACAGCACCTCTACCATGGTCAAGCCGCGGCCGGCCGCAAAAAAGCCCAAGCCTGCCGGCAGAAGCACCAAACCCACAAACGACACGACGACGACAGAAGTCATCAAGGACGCGGTGCGCCTGATGAGCTGGGGGCGCGCCTGGCACGAATTGCCGGAAGCCATCGCGCGAATCGCGGATCGCCCCGACGTCGCGCAGGTCCGACAGATCCTGCGCAGCAAGCGCAGCTTCATCGAGCAGCAAGCGGGCGATCAACCAAAACACTGAGCCATTACGATCCGCGCCCGCATGGATGAACAATCCAGCTCGGGCGCGACGGCAGCGGGCCTGCTGCGCCGACTCGCCGCACTCATATATGACTGCCTGCCGTTGCTGGCCATCCTGTTCGCCGGGACACTGGCCTTGTTGCCGCTGACGGGTGGCAAGGCAATCACGCCGGCCTCACAGGGTCTCGCCATCTATCTGGCCTATCGCGGCTATCTGGCGTTGCTCGCGTTCGGATACTTCGGCCTGGCGTGGACGCGGGCCGGCCAGACGCTCGGCATGATGGCCTGGAGGCTGCGACTCTGTACGCGGGGTGACAGCGCGCCGGCATGGCCGGTCGCAACGCGACGTTTTGCGCTCGGGCTGGCGCTGGCGGCCGCCGCCGAATATGGATCGCGCCTGGTATTTGCGCCCGGTGGATCGGCGCGAGTGCTGGCAGGCAGCATGCTGCTGCTGCCGCTCGTCGTGAATTTCGCCTGGATCCCGTTCGACGCCAAAGGCCGCAGCCTTCAGGACCTGACATGCGGGACACGCGTGCTGCGAACCGCAAGGCGCGGCTAGTGGACGCGCCGCATCCCGACGAGTGCAACCACGGTCAGTAGCAGCGTGGGTCCCCAGGCCACCAGCAGCGGATTCAGCTCATAGACGAGGCCGCTGTTTTCCAGTGTCTGCGTCAGCAGTATGAACAATATGCCCGCCATGATGCCGAGCACGGTGCGGGCCCCGGCGCCGGCTGCGCGCAGGGGTCCGAGCGCGAACGGCACGGCAAATACGCAGACGACGATGGCCGCAACCAGTCGCGAAATCCGCGACCAGAAAGCGATCTCCCAGGCCCGCGGGTCCAGATCATTGGCTTTCAGGTGCCGGACAAAGGCGTAGACGTCCGTCAGTGGCAGCGCCGTCGGCCTGGTGACTGCAAGACCGAGGAAATCAGCGTTGAACCGGGCGCCGGCCTCCTCGCTGTCCTTGACGCGCACCTGGACGCGCCCGGCTTCCAGCCGGGTCTCGGCATAATCCGAAAGGATCCAGCGCCCGGCCGAATCCTGCGACGCGCTTTCCGCGCGGCCAACCAGCTGCAACCGGCGATCGTCGCCCAGCTGGTAGACGAAAACCCCGCCGAAAAGATTATTGGCCGCCTGCTGGCGGACATTCAGGAACCATGATCCCTGCCGCACCCAGGCGCTGCTGCTGCCTCCGATTTCGAGTTCCGAGTACTTGCTGAAGATCTTGTGCTGGCGCGCGTACTGGTCGGCGGGGGGCGCCAGGTACTCTCCGAGCAGCCACATCGCCACCGCGACAACCAGGCCCGCCAGCGCAGCCGATG
>JAOUGR010000059.1 GCA_029857655.1 Gammaproteobacteria bacterium
TGCCAGAACGAGCACCATGATCGGCATCGAGATGCGTTGCTGCAGCTCGGCGATATCGGCAAGCGCAGTGGAACCGATCAACTCGCTGGTCGGCTTGCGTTCCGGAGTATCCCGCCCGCTGTCAGCTTCCGGCAGAACCACCGGAATGCCGTGCTCGACAAAGCGGATACGCCGGAATTCGGGCCGGCCTGGCACACCCTCGATGCGCTCGCCATCGTGCAGCACCACGAGTTGCGTCTGGCCGCCATCCAGCACGCGCTGTTCGGCCCAGGCAGCGGTTGCGACCTCGACGCGGTCATCCACATATCGCTGGACGAACACGTTCGCGAGCCTGCCATCGGCGTCGCTGCGCTCGGCATAGAACACGGCCCTGCCGTCGCCAAATGTCCTGAATACGCCGGCTTCCAGTTTCCCGAACTGCGCGTCGCGCATCGCCTTGCCACGCAGTTCCTCCGCGCTGTCGCGCGCCACCGGTCCCACCTCGAATGTAAGCCACGCAAGCCCCACCGCGAGCGGTAACGCAAGCGCATAGACCGGGAGGTACAGACGGGCCGGCCCGACGCCGCAGGCGCTCACGGCCGTCATCTCACTCTCGTGATACAGCCGGCCCAGCGCCAGCATCACGGCGAGCAGGATGCCGATTGGCACCAGCAGCACCAGATTCTGCAGTGTCGTCAGGCCGATCAGCGCGAAGACGATGTCACGCGGAAATCCGTGCTCCGCGGCCAGGCCCAGAATCTTGGCCAGCTGACCGCTTACCAGTATCGCGAGCAGCACCATCGTGACGGCCAGCCACGAAACCGCGATTTCGCGCAGGACATAGCGGTCAAATGTGCGGAACAAGGCGGTTATCGTGCGGACCCCGGCGCGCGGGTCCGTCCTTTTCGATTAAACTGGCGTGCACACGGTAAACCAGCGCCGCAGCGCACTCAACGGGCAGGACCCGCGGCAGCCCGGCGCAGCCAGGGGACGATCGAAAATGCAGTTCTATGCCACCGCTTCTTCCGCAGCGCGGCAACGCTCAGCCTGCGCCATCGTCGGCATCCACGAAAACGCCGAAATGACCGGTCCCGCGCGCGAACTCGACCGCGCGAGCGGCAGAGCGATCAGCCGGGTGCTGCGTCGCGGCGATTTCAGCGGCAAGACCGGCGAAGCGCTGCCGATCATGGGCGGCCTGCGGGGCCCAGCCGAGCGCGTGCTGCTGGTCGGCCTCGGCGCGAAGAAAGGCTACGGCCCGCGCGCCTATCGCCGCGCAGTCACGGTGGCGACCGGCTGGCTTGCAAAGAGCGGCGCCGCCAACGCCATACTGTACCTGCCCGCGCAGCCGATTCCCGGCCTCGACGCCTATTACGCTGCGCGCCTCGCGGCCGAGGTCGTCGCTGCGACTCTCTACCGGATACCCGATCTCAAGTCGGGCCGCAAACCACCGCAGCCGAAGCTCGCAAAGTTCGGCATCGGCGTGCGCTCGGTGGACCTCGCCGGCGCGCGTCGCGGCATCCGCGACGGCCGCGGCATTGGCATCGGCATGGCATTGACCCGCGATCTCGCGAACCTGCCTGCGAATGTCTGCACGCCGTCCTACCTGGCGGGCGCCGCGCGCCGGCTTGCAAAGGAGCATCGCAAGATCCGGGTGCGGGTGCTCGATGAGCGCGCGATCCGCCGGCTCCGCATGGGCTCTTTCCTGTCGGTCACACGCGGCTCCGATGAGCCGCCGCGTCTCCTGGTGATCGAATATTTCGGAACAAAGCGCAGCGCAGCCCCGGTCGCGCTGGTCGGCAAGGGCATTACCTTCGACACCGGCGGCATTTCGTTGAAACAGCCGACCGCGATGGACGAGATGAAGTTCGACATGACCGGCGCCGCCAGCGTGTTCGGGTCGATCAAGGCGCTTGCCACGACCGGCGCCGCCGTCAATGTCGTCGGCATTGTGCCGACCTGCGAGAACATGCCGAACGGCCGCGCGACCAAACCCGGCGATATCGTCAAGTCGATGGCCGGCAAGACCATCGAAGTGCTGAATACCGACGCGGAAGGACGGCTGATCCTCTGCGACGCCATCACCTATGCGCGCCGCTTCAAGCCGCGCGCCGTGGTCGACATCGCAACGCTGACGGGCGCCTGCGTGATCGCCCTCGGCGGGCACTATTGCGGCCTGTTCTCTCCGGACGACAAGCTCGCTGCAGCGCTGGCGGCGGCCGGCGAGCGATCCGGCGACCGCGCCTGGCGCATGCCGGTTGCAGAAGAGTACTCGGAGCTGCTGAAGAGCAATTTCGCCGATTTCGCCAATGTCGCCGGCCGCGAGGCCGGCGCCATCACGGCGGCGTGCTTCCTCTGGAAATTCACCGAGGGCCTGCGCTGGGCGCACCTGGACATCGCGGGCACCGCCTATCTGACCGGCAGCCAGAAAGGCAGCACCGGCCGACCGGTGCCGCTGCTGGTGGACTGGCTGCTGCACGGAGACTGAGGCCATGGCGATGCCACGCGTGGACTTCTACGTGCTGGCGAGCGCAGACCCGGCAGCGCGGCTGCGATTCGCCTGCCGGCTGGTCGAAAAAGCCTGGTTGCACGAGCACCGCGTCCGGGTGGAACTCGAGCCCGGCGGCGGCGCAGCCTTCGACGACCTGCTGTGGACATTTGCCGATCGCAGTTTCGTACCGCACGAATGCCTCGCCGCGGATGGCGAGCCGCGCGGACCGGCTGCGCCGGTCGTCATCGCCGAGGGCAATGCCAGCGGGAATGACGACCGGGACATGCTGGTCAACCTGGCGGCCGGCGTGCCCGCGCAGATTCAGAGCTATGCGCGCATCGCCGAAGTCGTCGACGCCGATGAAGAGCGCCGCAGGCTGGGCCGCGAACGTTTCCGCTTTTATCGTGAGCAGGGCATCGAGCCCCAGACGCACGAAATGGGTGACGACTCGTGAGCCGCGACGCAATCGATGAGCTGCCGATCCTGACCGACATCGTCGAACTGCATGCGACCGGCAGCTTTCCCCGCCCCGACCCTGAAGATGACGCAAGCAGTCCCTACGACTCCAGCCTGCTGTCGCCGGACGATATTTCCGCGCTGCAGGCCGCCCTGGTCAGCCGCATGATGAACCTGACCGACGAACTGCTGCACGCTGCGGCGCGCGATATCGAAGCCGTCATGTTCGAGCGCGTCATCGACCGGTTGCGTGCAGCATTGCCCGAACTCGTCGCAGCCGCCCTGCGTGAACATCTCGCCACGAACGAGGACTGACGCGGCCGCCGGGTTCATGGACAAGACCTATTCCCCTGCGGAAATCGAACAACGCATCTACCGGCAATGGGAGCAGGCGGGCCGGTTCGCGCCGAATGGAGAAGGCCCCGCCTACAGCATCGTGATTCCGCCGCCCAATGTCACTGGAACGCTGCACATGGGGCATGCCTTCCAGGACACGATCATGGATGCGCTCACGCGCTTCCACCGGATGTCGGGCGATGCGACGCTCTGGCAGCCCGGCATGGATCACGCCGGCATCGCAACGCAGATGGTCGTCGAAAGGCAACTGAATGCCGAGGGGCTGACCCGGCATGAGCTGGGGCGCGAGCGCTTCGTAGAACGCGTCTGGCAGTGGAAGGAACAATCGGGCGGAACCATTGCGCGCCAGATGCGCCGGCTGGGAGCGTCGGTGGACTGGAGTCGTGACCGATTCACGATGGACCCGGGGATGTCGAGTGCCGTGCAGGAGGCCTTCGTGCGCCTGCATGAAGAGGGCCTGATCTACCGCGGCAAGCGGCTGGTCAACTGGGACCCGGTGCTGAAGACCGCGCTTTCGGACCTCGAGGTACTGTCGGTCGAGGAGGCCGGGCAACTCTGGCACATCACTTACCCGCTGGCCGACGGCAGCGGGCAGCTGACGGTTGCAACCACGCGGCCTGAAACGATGCTCGGAGACACCGCGGTCGCGGTGCATCCGGATGACGAGCGCTTCAGCCATCTCGTCGGCCGGCACATTGCCCTGCCACTCAGCGGGCGGCAGATACCGATAATCGCGGACACCTATGTCGACCCGGCGTTCGGCTCGGGCTGCGTCAAGATCACGCCGGCCCACGATTTCAACGACTACGAGGTCGGACAGCGGCACGACCTGCCGCTGATCAACATCCTGACGGCCGAAGCGGCCATCGGCGAAGCTGCGCCGGGTCCTTATCGCGGGCTCGATCGGTTCGAGGCGCGCAAACGCGTACTTGCGGATCTCGAGGCGGCGGGCCTCGTCGCCAAGGTCGAGGCGCACCGCCTGATGGTGCCGCGCGGTGACCGCAGCGGCGCCGTCGTCGAGCCCTGGCTGACCGACCAGTGGTATGTGCGCATCGAACCGTTGGCAGCGCCGGCACTGCGCGCCGTCGAGGAAGGCCGCATCCGGTTCGTCCCCGGCAACTGGGACAAGACCTACTTCGAGTGGATGCGCAACATCAAGGACTGGTGCATTAGCCGTCAGCTGTGGTGGGGCCACCGGATACCCGCCTGGTACGGCCCGGGCGGCGCCATTTACGTGGGGCGCAGCGAAGATGAGATTCGCAAGCACCATCGCATCGCGCCTGACGTCGTACTGACTCAGGACGAGGACGTGCTGGATACCTGGTTCTCGTCAGCGCTGTGGCCATTCTCGACGATGGGCTGGCCGGCGGACACTCGCGAGATAAAGTTCTTCTATCCGACCTCGGTGCTGGTGACGGGATTCGACATCATTTTCTTCTGGGTCGCGCGGATGATCATGATGGGACTCAAGTTCACGGGCGAAGTGCCATTCCGCGAGGTCTATGTCCATGGCCTGATCCGCGATAACGAAGGCCAGAAGATGTCGAAATCCAAGGGCAACGTGCTGGACCCTCTCGATATCGTCGACGGCATCACGCTCCCCGAACTCGTGGCGAAGCGCACCAGCGGCCTGATGCAGCCGCAGCTCGCGCCGGCGATCACGAAGGCGACGCGCAAGCAGTACCCGGAAGGCATCGCGGCCCACGGCACGGATGCGCTCCGATTCACATTCGCCGCGCTCGCCACCCAGTCGCGGGACCTTCGCTTCGACCTCGGCCGCGTCGAGGGCTACCGGAATTTCTGCAACAAGCTCTGGAATGCTTCGCGCTACGTGCTGATGGCGGCCGAAGCCGACGCCGGCGACGGGACCGAGGCACTTTCGCTCGCGGATCGCTGGATTCGCTCGCGCCTCGATGCGGCCATCCTGGCGGTGCGCGATGGCTACGCCCAGTACCGCTTTGACCTGGCCGCGCAGGCGGCCTACGAATTCACCTGGTACGAGTTCTGCGACTGGTACCTCGAATTCAGCAAGCCCGTCCTGCAATCGCCGGACAGCACGGCTGACGAACTACGCGGCACGCAGACCACACTCATCGTCGTGCTGGAGGCACTGCTGCGGCTGCTGCATCCGCTGATGCCATTCATCACCGAAGAGATCTGGCAGCGCGTGGGGAAGCTGGCCGGGAAATCCGGCGACTCGATCATGATGGAGCCCTACCCGGCGGCAACACCCGACGCTGTGGATCCCGGGCTCGATGCGGAAATGCGCTGGGTCATGGATTTCATTCTGGGCATCCGGCGAATCCGCGGCGAACTCGACATCGCGCCATCGCACAGGCTTTCGGTGCTGCTTCAGAATGCTTCAGTCGAGGATCTGGCGCGCTACGGTCGCAATGCCGCCTCGATCGCGCGCCTGGCGGGCATTGGCGAGGCGCGCGCACTGAAGGCTGGAGACACCGCGCCACAATCGGCGACAGCGCTGCTCGGCGACATGAAGATTCTCGTGCCAATGGCAGGCCTGATCGACGTCGGCGCGGAACTCGCGCGCCTGGCAAAGCGCCGGGGCAAGGTCGAGCAGGAACTCGCCCGCGCCACCGCCAAACTCGGCAATGCGAGCTTCGTCGGGAACGCCCCTGCCGAGGTCGTCGCCCAGGAACGGGCAAGGGTCGAGGAGTTCAAGCGTGAACTGGCGCAACTTGCGGAACAGCTCAAGCGGGTAGCCTCGCTGCAATGAAAGCGCTGGCCGAGGCCCCGGACCGCGAACGCGCGCTGCTGATGGCGGCGCTCGCGAGCCTCAATCAGATCGTACTGGGCAAGGATCGCGAGATCCGGCTCGCGATCTGCTGCCTGCTGGCCCGGGGTCACCTGCTGATCGAGGACATACCGGGGGTCGGCAAGACGACACTCGCGCACGCACTCGCGCGCGTGCTCGGGCTTTCGTTCCAGCGCATCCAGTTCACCAGCGACCTGCTGCCTGCCGATGTGATCGGCGTTTCGGTCTACGACCGGGGCAGCGGTCGATTCGTGTTCCACCGCGGTCCCGTCTTCGCGCAGCTGGTGATGGCCGACGAAGTCAATCGCGCTACGCCGAAGGCCCAGAGTGCGCTGCTCGAGGCCATGGAGGAGCGCCAGGTCACGGTTGACGGCGAGACCCACCTCTTGCCGGAGCCGTTCTTCGTCGTCGCCACGCAGAATCCGTCATTCCAGGTCGGCACGTTCCCGCTGCCCGAATCGCAGATCGACCGCTTCCTGATGCGCATCGAGCTCGGTTATCCCGCAGCCGGTCATGAGCGCCAATTGCTGCGTGGCCGCGACCGCCGCGACCTGCTCGCCGACTTGCCGGCCGTGCTCGATCCCGCCGTCATCCTGTCATTGCAGCGCCAGATACCCGAGCTGCACGCAAGCGATGCGCTGCTCGACTATGTGCAGGCGCTGGCGCGTGCATCACGCGACAGCGGCCAGCATCAGGCGGGGCTGTCGCCGCGCGCGGTGATTTCGCTGTTGCGCGCCGCTCAGGCCTGGTCATTCCTGCACGGCCGCGCCGGTGTGCTGCCGGATGACCTGCAGGCAGTGCTTGCCGCCGTGGTCGGGCATCGGCTTCGGCCGCGCGACGCGCAGGATACGCGCCGTCCGCTGGAGATGGCCGCTGCACTGCTCAAATCCGTACCGATACCCTGAGCCGATGCCGCGGGCATAGCGGATGCGCTTGACCGGATTCCTCAGGCAGCGGGTGCGGAACTGGATCCGGCGCCGCCAGGGTCCGGACCGCGGCCCTGTGACCTTGCGGCGTGGCCGCATCTATATCCTGCCGACCAGCCTCGGCGTCGCCTTCGGCCTGATGCTGTTCGCAATGCTGCTCGGCTCGCTCAATTACGCGAACAACCTCGGTCTCGGACTTACATTCCTGCTCGCGTCTCTCGGCCTCGTGACGATGCAGGCCTGTCACCGCAATCTCGAGACCCTTATCGTCAGCGAGGCCGGAACGGAATCGCCATTCGCCGGCCAGGAAGCGATCTTCCAGCTGGCGTTCTCAAACCCCGGTCGTGCGGCCCGCTGCGACCTGGAGGCTGCGACGACCGCGATGGCCGCCGACCCGGTTTCGATTGCTGCCGGCGGCGAAGCCACCGTGAATCTCCGCGTCGCCACCAGGCGCCGCGGCTGGGTGCTGCTTGATCGCATCGAGATCACGACACGGTTTCCTTACGGCTTGTTCCGTGCCTGGGCTGTGCTGCATCCGCACCGGCGCTGCCTGGTGTATCCGCGTCCCGCCGACACTGCGCCGCCACCGCCCCCCGCGCCCGGTGCAAGCGGTGCGGGGGCAATGCGACGCGGTGACGACGACTTCGCCGGACTGAAGGACTATCACCCCGGCGATGCGCCGCGTCATATCGCCTGGAAAGCGTACGCAAAGGGTGGCGAACTGCTGGTCAAGCAATTCAGCGGCGCCGCGGAACCGGTGCCCATCTTCGACCTGGCGCAGGCGCCTGGCCCTGATCTTGAATCGAGGTTGTCGGTGCTGGCGCGCTGGATCGTCGATGCAGAGGCGCGCGGTAAGACATTCGGCCTGCGCCTGCCGGGTCTCGAGATTCCGCCGCAGCCCGGCCGGCAGCAGCGCCGCCGTTGCCTCGCCGCGCTCGCCGAATACCAGACCGTGGAGCCCGTCGATGCTTGAGCCCGGCGAACAGTTCCGGCGGCTTTCCTGGACGACGGCCGGCCTGGTCGCAGCGCTAGCGCCCCACATGGCACATCTGCGCGTCTGGGTCACCGGGTTCGTGCTCGCGGCCTGCGTCTGGCGGCTGCTTGCCGAGCGTCGCGGCTGGCGCCTGCCCGGTGTCGCGCTGCGCACCGCGATCGCACTCGGCGCCACGGGTGGCGTGATCGCAAGCTACTCGACCATCACGGGTCTTGACGGTGGCACGGCACTCCTTGCCCTGATGGCCGCGCTGAAGCTGCTCGAGACGCGCGCACCTCGCGATCACGTCGTGCTCATCTTCATCGGCTGGTTCCTGTGCCTCGCTGCCTTCCTGTATGCACAGGACATCCGGACCGTCGCCTTCGTCGTGCCGACAGTCTGGCTGCTGGCAGCGGCGCTGCTCGAGGTCGCCCGCCGGGGCCACGGCCTTGCGCTTTCCCCGTTCCGGGCGACCGGCGCGATGCTGGTGAAGGCGCTGCCGCTCGCGCTCGTGTTATTTCTGTTCTTCCCGCGCATCGCAGGCAGTTTCTAGGGCGCCCCTTCGAGCGAGCGAGCGCTGACCGGCCTGACCGACGAGATGTCGCCGGGTGCAATCTCGGACCTCACGCTGAATGACACGGTTGCGTTTCGCGTGCGCTTCAAGGGATCGCCGCCGCCGCCCTCGGAACGTTACTGGCGCGGCCCGGTGCTGAACGAGTTCGATGGCTACACCTGGTCGCGCGGCGAAAACCAGTTCTATTTCCGGCCGCGCGTGCGCTATCTGGGGCAATCCATCGACTACACGGTCACGCTCGAGCCGACCGGCCAGAGGATGCTGTTCGCACTCGACATGGTCGAGCAATGGCCGGCGGCGATGGCGCAGCAGACCTGGGATTTTCAGCTGCGCACCAGGAGCCCCGTCAATTCGGTGCTGCAATACGATGCCCGCTCCTATCCGCGTTACCAGGCTGGAACGCAGAATTCGCCCGCGCTTCGCAATCTGAACCTGCAGCTCGCGCCGGGCCGTAACCCGCTCTCGATCGAGCTCGCGCGCAGTATGCGCAGGGCAGCGGGCAGCGAACGCGAGTTCGCCCGGTCGGTGCTCGCCATGTTCCGCGAGCAGGACTTCTACTACACGCTGGCCCCGCCGGGCCTCGAGCGCGACTCGGTCGACGACTTCCTGTTCAACACGCGCCAGGGCTTCTGCGGGCACTTTGCATCCGCATTCACGATGATGATGCGCGCAGGCGGTGTGCCGGCCAGGGTCGTCGGCGGCTATCAGGGAGGCGACTGGAACCCGATCGGCGGCTACCTGATCGTTCGCCAATCGCATGCACATGCCTGGTCGGAGGTCTGGCTGCCCGATTCCGGCTGGACGCGGATCGATCCTACGGCTGCAGTTGCCCCGGAACGCATCGAGCGCGGGCTGGTGGCGGCAGTTTCCGGAGACGAATTGGGCGCGGGCGGCCTGGCGCGCGACGGCGGACTATATTGGCAGGCGGGCATGATCTGGGACAGCGTCAATGCGCACTGGAACGACTGGGTCGTGCAGTTCAACCGCTTGCAGCAGGAAGAACTGCTGCGCAAATTCGGGTTCGACGAACCAGACTGGCAGGATCTGGCGCTGGTGCTGGGTGTCGGGCTCGGAGCGGCGCTGGCACTGCTGTCCGGCTGGCTGGCCTGGGAATTCAGGCCGCGGCGCGCGGATCCCGTGACCGCGAACTACCAGCGCTTCGTGCAGAGACTCGCG
>JAOUGR010000014.1 GCA_029857655.1 Gammaproteobacteria bacterium
TGAAGCCGAAATCGCCGATGCGGTTGACCACGAATGCCTTTAGGTTGGCGAATATCGCGGTCGGGCGCTTGTACCAGAAGCCGATCAGCAGGTAGGACACCAGGCCGACCGCCTCCCAACCGAAGAACAACTGCAGGAAGTTGTTCGACATGACCAGCATCAGCATCGCAAACGTGAATAGCGAGATGTAGGCAAAGAATCGCCGGTAGCCAGGATCGTCGCGCATATAGCCGATCGTGTACACGTGAACGGCAAGCGAGACGAAGGTGACGACCGTCATCATCAACGCGGTCAGATTGTCGATCAGAAACCCGACTTCCATCCGGATTCCGTCACTGAGCGCCCAGGTGTAAACGCCTTCATTCAGCACCGACGCGCCGTCCAGCATCTGCCTCAGGATCGAGGCCGACGCCAGAAAAGAGAATGCGACACCGCCGGTGCAGAGCCAGTGAGCAACGGAGCGGCCGATGTAACGACCGCCCAGGCCCGTAATGACCGCGGCGCTTAGCGGCACAAGGACTATCAGCAGGCAGAGTTGCTGCATCGACATGGTCATCCCTTCATCACGTCAAGTTCCTCGACGTTTATGCTCTGGCGCTGGCGGAATAGCACCACCAATATGGCGAGCCCGATGGCGGCCTCAGCGGCGGCGACCGTCAGGATGAAGAACACGAAAATCTGTCCGTCCAGCAGCCCCAGGAAGCGCGAGAACGCGACGAAGTTGAAATTCACAGCCAGCAACATCAGCTCGATGCACATGAGCAACAGGATCACGTTCTTGCGATTCAGGAAGATGCCAGCGACCGCGATCGCAAACAGGATCCCCGCCAGCATCAAGTAGTGTGTCAGCGTGATCATGGGTCGCGCTCCGTGGGCATCTGCACGATCCTGACGCGGTCCCGTGCGCGCACCGAGACCTGGTGCGGGATGTCCTGAAGCTTGAGGCCCGGCCGCTTGCGCATCGTCAGGGCAATCGCCGCAATAATCGCGATCAGCAGCACGACCGCAGCGAGCTGGAACGGGTAAACGTACTCCGTATAGAGCACGGCGCCGATCTCTGCCGTGTTGCTGTAATTCTCCGGTAGCGGAGCCGTGCCGCCCGTCACCTCGATGCCAAGGCGCCGGACCCACAGGACGTAATACAGCTCGACGATCACGATCAGCGCAATCACGATGCCCAGCGGCGCATTTCGCGTGAATCCTTCGCGTAGCTTCTCGATGTTGATGTCGAGCATCATCACGACGAACAGAAACAACACCATGACCGCGCCTACGTAAACGAGCACCATGACGATGGCCAGAAATTCAGCCTCGATCAGCAGCCAGAGCACTGCGGCATTGAAGAAGCAGAGCACCAGGAACAGCACGGAATGGACCGGATTGCGTGCCAGGATGACTCCGAGTGCCGCGCCGATCAGCACAGCGGAAAATGCGTAGAACAGAATGGTTACCAGCATCTCAAGTCACCGGTAGCGTGCGTCCGCGGCCTTATCGGCAGCGATCGTCGCCTCATAACGCTCGCCGATCGCGAGCAGTTTGTCCTTGGTCATGATGTTCTCGCCGCGGTTTTCCATGTGGTATTCGTGGATCCGCGTCTCGACGATCGCATCGACCGGGCATGCCTCCTCGCAAAAGCCACAATATATGCACTTGAAAAGGTCAATGTCGTAACGGGTGGTGCGCCGCGTGTTGTCGGGGCCGACATCGGACTCGATCGTGATCGCGAGCGCCGGGCAGACCGCCTCGCAGAGCTTGCAGGCAATGCAGCGCTCCTGGCCATTCGGGTAGCGCCGCAGTGCATGCAGCCCGCGAAAGCGCGGCGACTGCGGCGTCTTTTCATCGGGATAGTTCAGCGTGATCTTGCGGCGGAAGAAATTGCGCAGGGTCACCGAAAGCCCGATCAGCAGTTCGGTCAGAAACAGCGTGCGAAATAACGATCCGATGCGCTTCATCACAGCCTCAGTTCGCCCACGGGCCGATTCGCAGCCATGCCAGCACCGCCTCGACCCCGATCCAGATCAACGTAATGGGGATTAGCACTTTCCAGCCAAGCCGCATGATCTGGTCGTAGCGATAACGCGGAAATGTTGCGCGCACCCAGAGGAATACGAACAGGAAGAAGCAGGTCTTCAGGAACAGCCAGAAGAATCCGGGCTGCGCGATGAACCAGTCTTCCGGCAGGTACCCCTGGAATGGCGACAGCCAGCCGCCGAAGAAGAATACCGGGCACAGCAGCGATACCAGGATCATGTTCGCGTATTCGGGGAGTGCGAACAGCGCCGCGAACGCCGCGCCCGAATACTCGACATGGAAGCCTGCGACGATTTCCGATTCGCCCTCGGCGACGTCAAATGGCGCGCGATTGGTCTCCGCCAGGCTGGAAACCACGTAAACGATGAATAGCGGGAACAGCCAGAACCAGTTCCAGCTCAGCACACCGCCCTGCTGGCTGCGCACGATTTCGCCAAGATTGAGGCTACCCGCAGCCATCAACACGCCGACCAGCGCAAAGCCCATGGCGATTTCATAGGCGACCATCTGCGCGGCCGACCGCATGGCGCCCAGAAATGCGTACTTGGAATTGCTGGCCCAGCCCGCCAGGATCACGCCGTACACGCCCAGCGAAGTCAGCGCCAGGACATACAGCAGGCCAGCGTTGATGTCCGCCAGCACGAATTCCGGCGAGAATGGCACGACGGCCCAGGTTGCAAGCGCAGGCACCAGCACTATTAAAGGTGCCAGCAGGAACAGCAGGCGCGACGACGCGCCCGGCACGATGATCTCCTTGAGCAGGAGCTTGACCACGTCCGCGAATGGCTGGGCGACACCGCGCAGAATCCTCAGGCCGAAGAATGTGACGCGATTCGGGCCGATGCGCAGCTGCATATAGCCGATGACCTTGCGCTCGGCCAGCGTCAGCATCGCAACCGCGACGATGACCGTCATCATCACGCCGACGATCTGCAGGGTCACGATGATCAGCGCCTGGAGATCCGGCGGTATCGCAGCCCACATTGCGAGCAGTTTTTCCATGGATCAGCCCGCCGCCTGCCCGGCTCGCGTCAACCGCAGTGGCGTTGCGCGCCGCACGATCGCATCGACGCAATAGATCGGAAGCTCGCTCGTCGTGCCGCCTCGGCCGGCATTGATCGCGCGCCGGCTGTTGAACCGACCGTCAAATGCGACTTCGCCGATCTGGCGCCTGAGTTCAGCCAGGACTTCAGCCGAACTCTCGTAGGCGAAACCGTCGAGATCCAGCAGGTTGCCCAGCACGCGCAGGATCTTCCAGCCGGGCCGCGCTTCCCCGACCGGGCGCGCGCAGCCACTGAACTCCTGCCAGCGTCCCTCGGCATTGACGTAGCTGCCTGAAGTCTCCGCAAATGTCCCCATCGGCAGCAGGATCTGTGCGCTCTCCATCAGCGAAGTGCTCGCATAGGGCGTGACCGCGATCAGTTGCGGGCAGGTCGCCAGGTTGCGCGCTGCATCGCCTGCTCCGAAGTCGTGCTCCGGTTCGATGCCCCCAAACAGCAGACAGGCAGCCAGGCTTGATTCAAGCATCCGGCGCGTGTGCATTCCCGGCTGGGGATCCGGCCGGCCGCCGGGCAAGCGGTGCGGTAGCGCGCCAGCAAGCGCGGCGCCCGCAGCATTGCCGCCATCCGGCAGGTAGCCCAGTTTCGCTCCAGTCAGGGCCGCGAGCGCAGCTGCGGCAGCACGCAAGTCGGCGTAGCGCGTGTGGCGCATCGCGACACCACCCAGCAGGATCGCACTGCGCCCCGCGGTGAGCGTCTCGACGACTTCGCGCTGCGCCTCCGAAGCCGTTCCGGAAGCCGCCAGTCCTGCGATCGACTCGGGCGCCGGCCGGCCACTGCGGACGACCGCGGCATTCAACAAACCTGCAAATTCAGCGAGAAGGTCCGCTGGGCCGACGACGATCTGGCGGGTCACGGGGAAATGGCATTCCTGCGGCACAGTCGCGAGCAGGCTGACGCGCGCGCCGGCAAGCGCCGCCTTACGAACCCGGTGAGCGACGAGCGGTGCCTCCTGGCGGATGTGGCAACCGGCCAGCAGCAATGCGTCGAGCTTTTCGATGTCACGCAGCGCAAGGCCCAGCCCCGGGTAGGCCGGGTCATGCTCCTGGTCCGCGAAATCCTGCTGCCGCAGCCGGGTGTCGATATTGTGCGAGCCGATGCCACGCGCAAGACGCCCAAGCAGGAACAGTTCCTCGGTTGTCGAACCAGGCGAGCCGAGAAAGCCGATCTTGCCGGTATCGCCATTGGCGGCTGCCTTGATGGCCTCGGCAGTCGCGGCAAGCGCGTGGTTCCAGGACACTTCGCGCAGGCGACCTTCGATGCGCATCATCGGCGCCAGCAGGCGATCCGCGGAATAGATGCCCTCGTACGAGTACCGGTCGCGGTCGGCGATCCAGGTCTCGTTGATGTCTTCATTATGGCGCGGCACTACGCGCATCAGGCGACCGCGCAGCACATGACCATAGAGATTCGTGCCGACGGCATCGTGCGGTGACACCAGCGCATGCTCGGTCATCTCCCAGGACCGTGCACGGTGCCGGAACGGCTTTGAATTCAGGGCGCCGACCGGGCACAGGTCGATGACGTTTCCGGACAGTTCGTGATCGACGCTTCGCTCGATCCAGGTGCCGATCTCCATGTCCTCGCCGCGGCCGGTCGTGCCAAGTTCCTGCAAGCCGGCAATTTCGGCGGTGAAGCGCACGCAGCGCGTGCAATGAATGCAGCGCGTCATGTCGGTCGAGATCAATGGCCCCAGGTTCTTGTCCTTGACCACACGCTTGCGCTCGTCGAAGCGTGATGAAGCACTGCCAAAACCAAGTGCGAGGTCCTGCAGCTCGCACTCGCCTCCCTGGTCGCAGATCGGGCAGTCGAGCGGGTGATTGATCAGCAGGAATTCCATGGTCGCTTTCTGGGCGGCGATAGCACGCGGCGAGCGCGTGAAGACCTTCATGCCTTCGGTGACCGGTGTCGCGCAGGCGGGCATGGGCTTCGGCGTTTTCTCGATCTCGACCAGGCACATGCGGCAGTTGGCTGCGATCGACAGTTTCTCGTGGTAGCAGAAGCGCGGTACGTAAATGCCCGCGACATCGGTCACCTGCATGACCATCTGGCCCTTGCGGGCCTGCAGGGGGCGCCCGTCAACTTCGATATTGACCAGGTCGTCGCTCATGCGACCGCCTGCGATGGAGCATCGACGATGCTCTGGCCACCGTGCTCGATCATGTATTCGAACTCATGCCGGAAGTGGCGCAGGAAACTCTGCACCGGCCACGCCGCCGCATCGCCCAGCGCGCAAATCGTGTGGCCTTCGATCTGGTTCGCAACCTGCACGAGCAGATCGAGGTCCGAATGGCGCCCCTCGCCGGCCAGGATTCGGCGCAACATGCGCGTCAGCCAGCCGGTGCCTTCGCGACAGGGCGTGCATTGGCCACAGGACTCGGCCATGTAGAAGCGCGAAATCCGCTCCAGCACGCGCACCATGCACGTGGTCTCGTCCATCACGATGACCGCCGCGGAACCGACCGCCGAGCCGGCATCGCGCAGCGAATCGAAGTCCATCGTGCAATCCATGATCGAGGCTGCCGGAAGTACCGGCACCGACGATCCGCCCGGGATCACGGCCTTGAGGCGGCGGCCGCCGCGCACGCCGCCGCAGATGTCCAGCAACTCGCGAAACGGGATGCCCATGGCAAGTTCGTAGTTGCCCGGCCGGCTGACGTGCCCCGAGACCGAGAAGATCGCCGTGCCGCCGGAATTCGGCACGCCGAGCTCGGCAAACCACTTTGCGCCCTTGCGCATGATCGCCGGCACCGACGCAAAACTCTGGGTGTTGTTGACTGTCGTGGGCCGGCCGTAGAGGCCGAAGCTCGCGGGAAACGGTGGCTTGAAGCGCGGCTTGCCGGGCTTGCCTTCGAGTGATTCCAGCAGTGCGGTTTCCTCGCCGCAGATGTATGCACCTGCGCCCGCGAAACCGTAAAGGTCGAAGTCGATGCCGCTGCCCTTGATATCGCGGCCGAGCAGGCCCTCACGATAGGCCTCTTGCAGCGCGGCCTCGAATCGCGGCCACGGTTCGGCGAGGAATTCGCCGCGCACGTAGTTGTAGCCGACGGTTGCGCCCATCGCATAGCCCCCGATCGCCATTCCCTCGATGATCGAGTGCGGGTTGTAGCGCAGGATGTCGCGATCGTGGCAGGTGCCGGGCTCGCTTTCGTCGGAATTGCAGACCACGTATTTCTGCCCGGGCGCATTGCGCGGCATGAAGCCCCACTTGACGCCGGTCGGGAAGCCCGCGCCGCCCCGCCCGCGCAGCCCCGAGGCCTTCACTTCCTCGATGATCGTCTCGCGCGGCACCTTGTCGCGAAGGATCTTTTCCCACGCCTCGTAGCCGCCGCACTTGCGGTAGACATCGAGCGTCCAGCTGTGTGCATGCTGGAGCGGCTCGAATACGACCTGATTCATCGCACGCGGCATCCGTTCACTCCAGCCCATCGAGAATCTTGACGGCCGACTCGGGCGTCAGGTTCTCGTGATAGACGTGGTCGACCATCATCATCGGGGCGTTGTTGCAGGCAGCCAGGCACTCCTCTTCTCGTTTCAGATAGATCCTGCCGTCGGGCGTGCTCTCGCCGGTGCTGATCCCGAGGCGGCGTTCGACCGCAGCGACGATCTTGTCGGCGCCGCACAGCATGCAGCTGATATTCGTGCAGACCGAAATGTGAATGCGGCCGACCGGCTTCGTCTCGAACATCGAATAAAAGCTCGCGATCTCGTAGACCTGAATCGCCGGCATGCCGACATATTCCGCGACTGCGTCCATCAGCTCGGTCGTCAGATAGCCGTTGTTCTGGTGCTGCGCGGCGCGCAGCGCGGCGATGACCGCGGACCGGCGGCGATCGGGCGGAAACTTCTCCAGCCAGTGGTTGATCTCGTGTCGCGTGTGCTCGGTCAGGATCAACGGTCGATCTCCCCGAAAACGATGTCCATGGTCCCGATGATCGCGACGACGTCGGCGAGCATGTGTCCACGGACCATTTCATCCATCGCCGAAAGGTGCGCAAAGCCCGGCGCGCGGCACTTGACCCGGTAAGGCTTGTTGGCACCGTCCGACACCAGCCAGATCCCGAATTCGCCTTTTGGCGCCTCGACCGCCGCGTAAGTCTCGCCCTCAGGTACGCAATAGCCCTCGGTGAAGAGCTTGAAATGATGTATCAGCGATTCCATGTCGTCTTTCATCTCGCCGCGGCGCGGCGGCGTGACCTTATGGTCATCGAGAATCACCGGGCCGGGATTGGCGCGCAGCCACTCGACACACTGCCGGATGATCCGGTTGGACTGCCTGAACTCCGCCACCCGGCAAAGGTAGCGGTCGTAGCAGTCGCCATTGACGCCGACCGGTATGTCGAACTGGACCCGGTCATACGCGGCATAGGGCTGCTTCTTGCGCAAGTCCCACTCGATGCCGCAACCCCGCAGCATCGGTCCGGAAAACCCGAGTTGCAATGCACGCTCCGGCGTCACCACGCCGATGTTGACCGTGCGCTGCTTCCAGATCCGGTTGTCGGTCAGGAGCGTCTCGTATTCATCGACACAGGCCGGAAAACGCTCGGTGAAATCCTGGATGAAATCCAGCAACGTGCCGGAGCGGGCGGCATTCCGCCGCTTCGCGTCGCGCTCGCTGCGCCACTTCGAGGCCTTGTAGCGCGGCATCGTGTCGGGCAGGTCGCGATACACGCCGCCTGGCCGGTAGTAGGTCGCGTGCATGCGGGTGCCCGAGACCGCCTCGTAGCAATCCATCAGGTCCTCGCGCTCGCGGAATGCGTACAGGAAGACGGTCATCGCGCCGATGTCGAGTCCGTGCGAACCAATCCACAGCAGGTGGTTCAGGATTCGCGTGATTTCGTCGAACATGACGCGGATGTACTCGGCGCGTTCGGGCGGCCGGATACCGAGCAGGTTTTCGATCGCGCGCACGTACGCATGCTCGTTGCACATCATCGACATGTAGTCGAGCCGGTCCACGTAGCCGATCGATTGGTTGAACGGCTTGGATTCGGCAAGCTTCTCGGTGGCGCGATGCAGCAGGCCGATGTGCGGGTCCGCCTTCTGGATCACCTCGCCGTCCATTTCCAGGATCAGGCGCAGCACACCGTGCGCGGCGGGATGCTGCGGACCGAAATTCAGCGTGAAATTCTGGATTTCAGCCATCGCGCTTCTGTCCTGCCGGCGCATCCACGCGTAAGCGCTCCCTGCGGATGACTTTAGGCACCGTGACGCGCGGCTCGATGCTGACCGGCTCGTAGACGACCCGCCCTTTCGCAGGGTCATAGCGCACTTCCACATTCCCGATCAGCGGGAAATCCTTGCGGAACGGGTGGCCGATGAATCCGTAGTCGGTCAATATCCGGCGCAGGTCCGGATGACCGCGAAACAGGATCCCGAAGAGGTCAAAGGCTTCGCGCTCGTACCAGGCTGCAGAGGCCCAGACGTCGGTCACCGTATCGAGAATCGGCGGCTCACCGGGCGCGCAATTGCAGCGTACGCGCAGCCGCATGTTGCGGGATACCGAAAGCAGGTGGTAGGCGACGGCGAATCGCGGCCCGCCCTGCAATGGCGGCGCATCCTGACGCTCGACGCCGCGGCTGAATCCCGACGAAGTTGCAGCCTCGGTCACCCATTCGGAGCGTCCGAACTCGAGGTAATCGATGCCGGACAGGTCGGTCAACTGCTCGAATGCCAGCTCCGGCATGTCGCGCAGGTCGCGACAGACCGGGACAAGCAGCTCGGGTGTCACTTCGATCGCCAGCTCGCCGGCGAGCGACGGCAGGCGCCTGGCTCTTGCGCCGATCCTGGATTCGAGGGCTTGTGCCGTTGCCGCGAGTCTGCTCATGCTCAACCGCGCGCTATGGTGCTGGTACGGCGGATTTTGTCCTGCAGCTGGATGATCCCGTAGATCAGCGCCTCGGCGGTCGGCGGACAGCCCGGTACATACACGTCGACCGGCACGATCCGGTCGCAGCCGCGCACGACACTATAAGAATAATGGTAGTAGCCACCACCATTGGCGCAGGAGCCCATCGAAATCACCCAGCGCGGCTCGGCCATCTGGTCGTACACCCTGCGCAGGGCCGGGGCCATCTTGTTGACCAGCGTGCCGGCGACGATCATGACGTCGGACTGGCGCGGGCTGCCGCGGAATACGACGCCAAATCGATCGAGGTCGTAGCGCGACGCGCCGGCGTGCATCATCTCGACCGCACAGCAGGCAAGCCCGAATGTCATCGGCCATAGCGAGCCGGTTCTTGCCCAGTTCATCAGGCTGTCGACCGTCGTCGTGACGAATCCCCTGCTCTGAATGACGGGCGCTTCTGCGCTCAATCCCATTCCAGCGCCCCTTTCTTCCATTCGTAGGCGAAGCCGACCACCAGGATCGCCAGGAACACACCCATCGAAATCAGGCCGAATCCGCCGATCGAATCGAGTGAAACCGCCCACGGAAACAGGAAGGCGATCTCGAGGTCGAAGATGATGAAGAGGATGGCGACCAGGTAGTAACGCACGTCGAACTTGGTTCGCGAGTCCTCGAAGGCCTCAAAGCCGCACTCGTATGGCGAAAGCTTGTCGGGGTCCGGGCGCCGCGGTCCCAGCACGAAACCGAGCACCAGCAACAGCAACGCGAACGCCCCGGCCACGGCCAGGAATATCAGAATTGGCAGGTAATTCTGCAGCACTATGCCGACCGTTGCGGGTTGTGACAGGGCCCGCGAGAAACACGCGACATTGTAACCGTCCGCGGGGTCCTGTGGGACCCCTGCGAACGCATGCTGGGTATGCAAATGGTGCCGGCGGTCGGACTCGAACCGACACGGGTTTCCCCACTAACCCCTCAAGCTAGCGCGTCTACCAATTCCGCCACGTCGGCAACAGGAAAAAGGAAATCGAACGGCTCACTCGCCGGCCGGTGCTGCCGGCGCGCTCGCAGGATCCGTCAGCTGTGGAACGGCATCGCCGTCCACGCCGACGGGCGCCGGCGCCGGCGTCGCAGGCTCAGTCACGAGCTTATCGACCAGGCTGTCGGGTGCCCGCGCTTCCGGCCGTGTCGCAAACCAGGCCAGCGACATACTAGTCATGAAGAACAGCGTCGCCATGACCGCGGTCAACTTCGAGAAGAACGTCGCCGAACCGCGGGCGCCGAAAACCGTGCCCGATGCCCCAGCTCCGAACCCGGCGCCGGCGTCGGCACCCTTGCCACGCTGCAGCAGCACGAGGCCCACGATTCCGACGCTGAGTATCCCGTGCAATATTGTGATCAGTTGTCGAAGCATGATTGCCTGCAGTTGTATTGCGCCGCGATCATTTCCCCGCCACAGCGCAGATCCTTGCAAATTCGTCCGCCTTCAGCGACGCACCGCCGATCAGGCCGCCATCCACATCCGGATTCGCGAACAGCTCCGCGGCGTTTGACGCCTTGACGCTGCCCCCGTAGAGAACCCGAAGGGAAGCCGCGATTGTAGCATCCTTTTCCGCGATCCGGCCCCGTATCAGGGCGTGGACTTCCTGCGCCTGCCCGGCCGTTGCGGTCCTGCCCGTGCCGATCGCCCAGACCGGCTCGTAGGCCACGATGGCCGCGGCAAATGCGGCGATGCCGGCGACGCCCAGAACTGCCTCGAGCTGCCGGGTGACGACCCCATTGGTGATGCCCTGCTCGCGTTCCTGGAGAGTTTCGCCGACGCACAAGATCGGCACAAGACCATGGCGCAGGACCGCAGCAAATTTCCGCGCGACCAGCGCATCATCTTCGCCATACAGGGCGCGACGTTCCGAATGGCCGACGATCACGAAGCGGCAGCCGACATCTGCGAGCATCGCCGCCGATACCTCGCCGGTATGGGCGCCGATGTCTTCCGCACAGACATCCTGCGCGCCAAGCATGATTGCATTGCCGTGCAGGCGCCGACCGACGTCAGGCAGGTAAACGAACGGCGGGCAGATCACGACCTCGGCGGTGCCGGCACCGGCAGCAATCAACTCGTCGACCAGGCGGCCCGCTTCGGCGCGGCTGCCGTGCATCTTCCAGTTACCGGCTACCAGTGGCCTGCGCATGTCAGTTCGCCGCAGCCGCGGTGCGCACCACTTCGGCGAGCGTCGCGGCGTGACGTCCGACCGCCTGGGCGTCCTCACCCTCGACCATCACGCGAACGACCGGCTCAGTGCCGGATGCGCGCAACACGACCCGGCCACGCATGCCGAGCGCCTGTTCGACCAATGCGACGGCCGCGGCGACCGTCTTGTCGGCGGCAGCGTCAAAGCGGCGCACGACCTGCACATTGATCAGCTGCTGTGGAAACTTCTGCATGCCGGCCGCAAGCTCCGCGAGCGTCTTGCCGGTCGCCTTCATGATCGCAAGCACCTGCAACGCCACGATCAGCCCGTCGCCGGTGGTCGTCTTGTCCAGGCACAACAGATGGCCGGACGACTCGCCACCGAGGCTGCCGCCATGGGTGCGCAGCAGCTGCAGCACGTTGCGGTCGCCCACGGCGGCGCGCAGGAATGGCACGCCGAGTTCCGCCAGCGCAAGTTCAAGCCCCAGATTCGTCATCACGGTTCCAACCACCGGTCCTTTCAGCTCGCCAGAGGCCAGCCGCGCACGCGCCAGCACGTATAGCAACTGATCGCCGTCCAGGCTGCGACCCAGGTGATCGACCATGACTACCCTGTCGCCATCGCCGTCGAGTGCAATGCCTGCATCCGCGCGTACACCGGACACCGTGAGCTTCAGCAGCCCCGGATCGGTGGAGCCACAACCGTCATTGATATTCCTGCCGTTCGGCGAGCAGCCGATCGGCACGATTTCGGCGCCGAGATCCGCAAGTACGCGCGGTGCCACCTTGTAGGCAGCGCCATTGGCGCAGTCGATGACCAGCTTCATGCCACTCAGCGTCGTGCCAGTCTGCAATGTGGATGCACAAAAGGCCTGGTAGAGGGTCCGATCGCTGTCCACCCGCGTCGCGCGGCCCAGTGCCGCCGACTCCAGTGTCAGCGCCGGTGCGTCGAGGTGCGTCTCGATCGCCTCCTCGAGATCATCCGCCAGCTTGGCCCCGGAGCGATCGAAGAACTTGATTCCGTTGTCGTCGAAAAGATTGTGCGAGGCGCTGATCACGGCGCCGAAGTCGCAATTCAGGCGCTGGACCATGTAGGCAATGCCCGGTGTCGGCAGTGGGCCTGCCAGCAGGACATCGACGCCTGCCGCGACAAATCCGGCTTCCAGGGCCGACTCGAACATGTATCCGGACAGCCGCGTGTCCTTGCCGACCAGCACCCGGCCGCCATTCGGCGACAGGACGCGCGCAGCAGCGCCTGCGAGCCGCAGCGCGAATTCCGCCGTCATCGGATGCGTGCCGACGCGACCGCGAACACCGTCAGTTCCGAAATATCGCCGTGCCATCATGATTCCCCGTGCCGGCCGTTCATCGCCGTGACAATCCGGATGGCGTCGACGGTCGGACCGACGTCATGCGCACGCACGATCCTTGCCCCCCCCAGTATCGCGAGCATCGCCAATGCAAGACTCCCGCCAAGGCGCTCGCCGTCCGTGCGACCGGTCAGCTTGTCGATCATGCTCTTGCGTGAAAGCCCTGCCAGCACCGGACACCCATCCGCCGCGAGCTCGCGCAGGCGGCGCAGCAATTCGAGATTGTGCTCCACAGTCTTGCCAAACCCGAAACCCGGGTCGATGACGAGTCTGGACGCGGCGATGCCGGCATCAACGCAGCGGGCCACGCGGCCGCGGAGGAAATCCCGCACCTCTACCAGCACATCCGCGTAACGCGGCTCCTTCTGCATCGTCCTGGGCTCGCCCTGCATGTGCATCAGGCAGATCGCGACTTCAGATTTCGCCACCGTATCGATCGCACCTGGTTCGCGCAACGCGTAAACGTCATTGATCATCGACGCGCCGGCCGCAATCGCTGCACGCATGACTTCCGGCTTGCTGGTATCCACCGAAACCGGCAACTGGATGCGTTCGACGAGCTTCTCGACCACCGGGATCACGCGCCGCAGCTCCTCGCCGACATCCACCGGTGCTGCACCCGGCCTGGTCGACTCGCCGCCGACATCGATGATCGCGGCACCCTCGTGCGCCATTCGTTCCGCCTGTGCAAGCGCGGCCGGCAGCGCAACGAACCGGCCACCGTCCGAGAAGGAGTCTGGCGTGACATTCAACACACCCATCACGACCGGAATGTCCAGGTTCAGGGTGTGGCGGCCGCACCGGAGTCGCATCGGGCCGGCATCGATTGCGGGATGCACCGTGAATCCCGCCGGCTCCGCCGCAGGGCTCAGGTCTGGCTGGCCGGTGGACCGATCACCGGCTCCGGCTGCGCGGCGCTACGGCCACTCACAGGGGTCGGGATTTCTTCCCAGTCCTTGGGTGGTCTGGGTTCGCGGCCGGCCATGATGTCCTTGATCATCCCTTCGTCGATCGTCTCGTACTTGATCAGCGCAGCCGCCATCGTGTCGAGCCTGTCGCGATACTCGACCAGGATCCCGCGCGCCTGCGCGTAGGCGGTGTCGACCACCTTGCGGATCTCCAGATCGATGACATGCGCCGTCTCGTCGGAGATCTGCTTGTGCTGCGTAACGGAGTGGCCGAGGAACACCTCGCCCGCATCCTCCCTGTAGGACAGCGGCCCGAGCTTCTCCGACAGGCCCCACTTCGTGACCATGTTCCGTGCGAGATTGGTCGCGCGTTCGATGTCGTTGGACGCGCCGGTCGTCACGGCTTCAGGCCCAAAGCGCAGTTCCTCGGCGATACGGCCGCCAAACAGACTGGCGATCTGGTTTTCGAGGCGGCGCTTGCTGTAGCTGTAACGATCCTCTTCCGGCAGGAACATCGTGACGCCCAGCGCCCGACCGCGCGGGATGATCGTCACCTTGTAGACCGGATCGTGTTCGGGAAGGCTCATGCCGACGATTGCATGACCCGCCTCGTGATAGGCGGTATTGAGCTTCTCCTGCTCGCTCATG
>JAOUGR010000259.1 GCA_029857655.1 Gammaproteobacteria bacterium
CGCGCCTCAGGACCGAGACCGCGCAGCGCTTCGGCGGGCGGGTGCACTGCGAACGGCGCGCGCTCAAGCCACGCCACGACCTGGTGCCCGCATCGCGGGCGCCGGTGATCTGCCTCGACTGCGGCGCCGAGGTTGCCGGCGCGCACTGCCCGCGCTGCGGCCAGGCCGGGGGCGTGCACGTGCTGTCGATGAAGGAGGTCGCGGGCGACGTCACGCATTCCCTGCTGCACCTCGACAGCCGGGTGTGGCGCACGCTACGCCTGCTGGTGCGGCGGCCCGGCGAACTGACGCGCGAGTTCATTGCCGGCCGCCACCAGCGTTACCTGCCGCCGTTCCGGCTCTACCTCGCGATCAGCATCCTGTTCTTCGCGCTGAACACACTGCTGCCGGGCATGGACATCGTCAAGACCAGCGCGCAGGGCGACGCGGCGGGCGCATCGGTGACTGTCGGCATGCCCGAGCAGCTCAGGCGCGAGCTGGAGGCTGAGGGAATCGCGGCGGCCGAGGTCGGCAAGGCCGTCGGCGCCGGCCTGGACTGCCGGATCGAATTCACGGATAACCCGGCCTTCGAGGATATCGAACAGTCCCTGTCGCGCGCCTGCGCCCAGATGAAAGCCGACCGCGGGAAGCGCTTCTCGCAGCAGTTCGCGACGACCGCACCGAAGCTCATGTTCCTGTTCCTGCCGCTGATGGCCGCCGTGGCGCTGCTGTTCTACTGGCGGCCGCGGCGACTGTACGCGGAGCACCTGGTGCTGTTCCTGCACAACCACTCGTTCACCTTCATCCTGCTGGCGGTGACCGACATCGTGGACGCGCTCGCGGGTCTCAAGCCTCCGTACACAACCGTGATCGGTACCGCGAACCTGCCGCTGTACCTGTTCCTGCCGTACTACGTGTTCCGCTCGATGCGCGTCGTCTACGGTGAAAGCCGGCTCAGGACGCTGGCGAAGTTCACGGCCGTGGGAACAATCTATTTTGTCCTGCTCGGCGTCACGATGCTCGCGGGCTTCGTCTATACCGCACTGTCAATTACATGAGCGAGAATCGCGCCATCCTGCATGTCGACATGGACGCCTTCTACGCGTCGGTCGAGCAGTTCGACAACCCCAAGCTCGCGGGCCAGCCGGTGATCGTCGGCGGCACCGGCGGCCGCGGTGTCGTCGCCGCTGCCAGTTATGAAGCGCGCCGCTTCGGCGTCCATTCCGCAATGCCCATGCGCGAGGCGCTGAAGCGCTGCCCGCACGCCGTCGTCGTGAGCCCCCGCTTCAAGCGCTACCGCGAAGTCTCAGGGCAGGTTTTCGAGATTTTCCGCGAGTTCACGGACCAGGTCGAGGGGCTGTCGCTGGACGAGGCGTTTCTCGACGTGACCGGCAGCATCAGCCTGTTCGGCAGCGCCGAGTCCATGGCATGCGAGATCAAGAATCGCATCCGGATGCAAACCGGACTGACGGCTTCGGTCGGCGTTTCGCACAATAAGCTGCTCGCCAAGCTTGCATCTGAAATGAACAAGCCCGATGGACTTGCGATCATCCGCCCGGCAGAGGTCACGGCGATACTCGACCCGATGCCGGTACGCCAGCTGCATGGCATCGGCGCAAAGACGGCAGCTCGACTCGAGCAGCAGGGCATCCATACACTCGGGCAGCTTCGCCGTGCACCGGAGTCTGTGTTGTGGCCGCTGTTCCGGCGCGACACGCGCCAGATGCGCGAGCGCGCCTCCGGCATCGACGATCGCCCGGTCGTATCCGATGCACCGGAAAAGCAGATCAGTTCCGAGGAAACCTTCGACGTCGACATCAAGGACCACGAGGAGCTTCGACAGCGACTCGCGCATCTTGCCGATCGCACGGCGGCGCGCCTGCGCGCACGCCAATTGAAGGCCGGCATGATCAGCATCAAGGTGCGCAGGCGCGACTTCGAGACGTACACGCGCCAGAAGAGTTTCAGTCCGCCGACCCAGGAGACTCGCCTGGTCGTGCAGGTGGCGACCGAGCTGCTCAACCGCTGGCTCGACGAGCAGCCGCGCGCCGCAGTGCGCCTGCTCGGTGTCGGCGTCAGCGATCTGGCGCCCGCGCAGCAGCTCGACCTTTTCACGAATCGGGAGAGCATCGAAGCCGGAAAACTCGATGAGACCCTTGATCGCATCCGCGGCAAGTACGGGACGGAGGCGGTCAAGCGCGGCAGTGATTAGGCGGCGCGCCGGCAACAGGCGCCTTTGCGCTACTGTCGGCCTGCAGGCATTATGGTCCCCCGCGGAAGCCTGACCGAACTCGCAAGTCCTTATGTACACAAGCTTTTTTGGTCTAACCGAAAAGCCGTTCGCGATCACTCCCGATCCGCGCTATCTCTACCTCAGCGAGCGGCACGCCGAGGCGCTCGCGCACCTCGCCTACGGCATCGCCGAGGCCGGCGGATTCATCCAGCTGACCGGCGAGGTAGGCACTGGCAAGACCACGGTGCTCAGGAGCCTGCTGCAGCAGTTGCCGCCCCACTGTGATGTGGCGCTGATCCTGAATCCGCGCGTCACGCCCGCCGAATTCCTGCAGTGCATCTGCGACGAATTGCATGTGCAGGTGCCCGCAGCCACAGCCGGCAGCGTCAAGGCGCTCGTGGATCTCCTGACGCATTACCTGCTCGACGCACACGGTCGCAGCCGCCGCGTCGTGCTGATGGTGGACGAAGCCCAGAACCTGAGCCCCGACGTGCTGGAGCAGGTCCGGCTCCTGACGAATCTTGAGACCGCGACGCAGAAGCTGCTGCAGATTCTCCTGATCGGACAGCCGGAACTGCGTTCCGTACTCGAGCGACGCGAGTTGCGCCAGCTCGCGCAGCGCGTCACCGGCCGCTATCACCTGGAGGCGCTCAGGCGCCACGAGACCATCGCGTACGTCCGCCATCGGCTGCGTGTGGCCGGCGCGACGCGCGACCTGTTCTCATCGGGTGCGCTGCGCGAAATCCACCGGCTGTCGCGCGGCGTGCCACGCATCATTAATGTCGTTGCCGATCGTGCGTTGCTCGGTGCTTACACGCGCGAGGAACACCGCGTGACCGGCAAGCTCGTGCGCCGCGCAGCCGGCGAAGTCTACGGCCGGCCGGTGCTGGCGCCCTGGGTGCGCTGGGCAGCGCTCGCCGGCACCGTCGCCGGTGCTGCGATCCTCGCAGTCGCCATCTGGCGCGCCATGCCCGCCGAAGAATCCGCGTCGGCCGCCGAACCGCCCCAACCGGTCGCGCACGCCGACCTTGTTGCGGCACAGCCGGCTACTGCGCCCGCGCCACGCCCGGAACTCGGCGCTTTGCTGGCGCTCGACACTGCAGGCACGACCATGGATTCCGCTTTCCGCTCCCTCTTCAGGATGTGGGGCGCTGAATATCAGCCCGGCAACGGACTCGGCTGCGCTCAGGCCGCGACACAGGGCCTGACCTGCGTCTGGCAACGCGGCTCGCTTGCGCAACTCAAGCTGATCAATCGCCCGGCTATCCTGTCGTTGGTCGATGACGCCAACACTGTGCGGGAGGTCGTGCTGTCCGGCCTCGGCAACGGAAAGGCGCGCCTGCTGGTCGGCGCAAGCGAGGCCGAGGTGCCGATTGCGGAGCTCGCCGATTACTGGTTTGGCGAATTTCTCGTCTTGTGGCGCCCTCAGGCGGATGAATTGAGGCCGTTGC
>JAOUGR010000260.1 GCA_029857655.1 Gammaproteobacteria bacterium
ATATTGCCGTTCTCGAGATAGTCGCGAACCGTGTCCGTCACCATCATTGCGCTGTTCTCCTCGGCCTCGCTGGTGGAGGCCCCTAGATGCGGCAACGCGACGACACGCGGGTGGTCCTTGATTTGCGGTGTCGGGAAATCGCAGACGTAGGCAGCGAGATTGCCGGAATCCAGCGCAGCAAGCACGTCGGCTTCGTTCACGATTGCGGCGCGCGCAAAATTCAGGAGCGTGGCGCCCTTTCGCATCAGCTGAAGGCGCTTCCCATTGACCAGCGAACGCGTGCCGTCGGCGAGCGGCACGTGCACGGTGACGACATCGGAGCGCGCAAACAGGTCTTCCAGGCTCAGCGCCTGTTCGACTCCCGACGACAGCTGCCAGGCCCGCTGAACGGTGATCTGAGGATCGTAGCCGAGCACATGCATACCGAGCAGATGTGCGGCATTCGCGACTTCAACGCCGATTGCGCCGAGCCCGACGACGCCGAGTGTGTGTCCCGGCAATTCATGGCCGACAAAGCGCTTCTTGCCCTGTTCAACCGCAGCTTCCAGCGCGGCGGCATCGCCCTTGAGATCGCGAACGAATTGCCAGGATTCGCAGATATGGCGGGCCGCGAGGAATATGCCGGCCAGCACCAGTTCCTTGACCGCATTGGCGTTGGCGCCCGGCGCAGTGAAAACCGGGATGCCGCGCTGCGAGAGCGCAGCGACCGGGATGTTGTTGGTTCCCGCACCGGCGCGACCGACCGCACGCACGCTTGCCGGGATCTTCATCGAGTGCATGTCGGCCGAGCGCACCAAAATGGCATCCGGGTCAGCGACCTCCGTCGAGACCTCGTAGCGGTCGCGCGGAAGGCGCTCCAGCCCCTTAGGCGAGATATTGTTCAGCGTGAGAATCCGGAAACCCATCAGCCGTGCCGCCGCTCGAATTCCCGCATGAACGCCACCAGGGCAGCCACTCCCGCCATCGGCATGGCGTTGTAGATGCTCGCCCGCATGCCGCCGACCGAACGATGACCGGCGAGGTGCGCGAGACCATCCGCGGCCGCCTCCGCGAGGAAGGTCTTGTCGAGTTCCGGCTTCGCGAGCATGAATGGCACGTTCATCCAGGATCGGCAATTGTGCGCCACCGGGTTTGAATAGAAGGCCGACACATCGATCGCCGCGTAAAGTGCGGCAGCCTTGGCACGATTGAGCTCAGCCATCGCCGCAAGCCCTCCCTGGCGCTTCAGCCACCGCAACACGAGGCCGGCGAAGTACCAGCCGAATGTCGGCGGCGTGTTCAGCATGGAGCCGGCCTCGGCGAACGCCCGATAGTCGAATACCGAAGGCGTGTCCGGCCGGGCACGGCCCAGCAGGTCGTCACGAACGATGACCACCGTGATGCCGGACGGACCGATATTTTTCTGCGCGCCTGCGTAGATCAACCCGAATCGCGACACATCGAGCGGTCGCGAGAGGATGGTCGAGGACATGTCAGCAACGAGAGGCACATCGCCGGTCGCGGGGATGTAGGGAAATTCGACGCCGCCAATCGTCTCGTTGGGTGTGTAATGAACGAAGGCCGCGCCGTGGGTCAGCTTGAGCGATGCCTGCTCAGGCACGGTCGAATAATTGGACGCGGCCTCATCGGCCGCCATCTCGACCGTCAGGAAACGCCGCGCCTCCTTTATTGCGCGTGCCGACCAGTGACCGGTGTGAATGTAGTCCGCGCGGGCATCGGGCCGTGACAGATTGAGCGGGACCGCGGAAAACTGCCCGGTGGCACCGCCCTGCATGAACAGGACCTTGTAACCGGCAGGAATCGCCAGCAACTCGCGCAGATCCGCCTCGGCCTGCTCCGCGACCGCGATGAATCCCTTGCTGCGATGGCTGATCTCCATGACGGACATGCCGCCCTGCCAATCGAGCAGTTCGTCGCGAGCCTGTTCAAGCACGGGCAGCGGCAGCGCCGCCGGGCCTGCGGAGAAATTGAAGACGCGCACGACGTGAATCCGCCGGCCGGCCTCAGCCGGCGCCCTCGCCGTCCCCCGAGTCTTCGCCGGCGATGCGCTCGAGACCCACGAGATCCTCGTTGTCCTCGAGACGCATGATCCGCACGCCCTGCGTATTGCGGCCGAGCACCGGAATATCGCTGACCGGGACGCGGACCAGCGTGCCGCTCGAGTTGATCAGCATGATTTCGTCATCGGGCTTGACCTGCAATGCGCCCACCAGCGTGCCATTGCGGTCGCTGGTCTGCAGCGCGATGACGCCCTGGCCGCCGCGGCCGTGCCGCGGAAACTCCGCCATCTCCGTCAGCTTGCCATAGCCCCGCTGGGAAACCGTCAGGATCGGCCCTTCGCCGAGCACGATCAATGATGTCACCCGCTGGTCTTGACCGAGCCTGACACCGCGCACCCCCGCAGCCTCCCGGCCCATCGGCCGGACTTCGCTCTCCGCGAAGCGGATCGCCTTCCCGTCGGTCGTGGCGAGCAGGATTTCGCATTCGCCATCCGTCAGTGCTACACCCACCAGGCAGTCGGACTCGTCAAGCGAAACCGCGATGATGCCGTTCGCGCGCGGTCGCGAGAACGCCGATAGTGGCGTCTTCTTGACCGTGCCTTGCGTGGTCGCCATCAGGACGAATCGGCTGTCATCGAATTCGCCAACCGCCTGCACCGCAGTGATGCGCTCGCCCTCACCCAGTTGCAGCAGGTTAACGATCGGCTTGCCGCGCGAGCCGCGACTCGCAAGCGGCAACTGCCAGACCTTGAGCCAATAGCACTGCCCGCGATCCGAGAAACACAGCAGCGTGTCGTGGCTGTGCGCGATGAACAGCTTGTCGATGAAGTCCTGGTCCTTGACGGTGGTCGCGCTCTTGCCGCGACCGCCCCGCCGCTGCGCCTCATAGTCCGACACCGGCTGGGATTTCGCATAGCCGGAATGCGACAGCGTGACCACGAGATCCTGGCGCTCGATCAGGTCCTCAATGGTCACGTCGGACTGATCCGCGACGATCTCGGTCCGGCGCTCGTCACCATAGGCGACCTTCATCGCCGTGAGTTCCTCGCGGATGACTTCAAGGAGCCGCTCCGGGCGCGCGAGAATGTCGCCCAGGTCCCGGATCAGTTCCAGCAGTTCCGAGAATTCACTGACGATCTTGTCCTGCTCGAGACCGGTCAGGCGATGCAGGCGCAGGTCGAGGATGGCCTGGGCCTGCTGCTCAGACAGCCGGTATTTCCCATCCTGCAGCCCGAGGTCTTCCGCTATGCCCTCCGGGCGTGCCGACACGGTCCCCACGCGCGCGAGCATCTGCGGCACGGCGCCCGCGGCCCAGACGCGTGACTGCAGTGCAATCTTGGCCTCCGGTGGAGACGGCGAGGCCTTGATGACCGCGATGATTTCGTCGATGTTCGCAAGCGCAACCGCGAGGCCCTCGAGCAGGTGCGCGCGGTCACGGGCCTTGCGAAGGTCATAAATGGTCCGGCGCGTCACCACCTCGCGGCGGTGGCGCAGGAAGGCATCCAGCATCTCCTTCAGCGACAGCAGCTTCGGCTGGCCGTCGAGCAACGCGACCATGTTGACGCCGAACACGGTCTGCATCGGGGTCAGCTTGAACAGCTGGTTCAGTACCAGCTCGTGGTTCTCTCCGCGCTTCAATTCGATTACGACGCGCAGACCA
>JAOUGR010000261.1 GCA_029857655.1 Gammaproteobacteria bacterium
TGCCTGGCTTGCACTGCGCATCCGAAGTTCGTTTTCCGCGTTCTGCCTTGCAAGCTGCAACCAGCGCTGCGGCAGGCCGCGGCTCGCGCGGCCAAGGCGCACGCGCCGCCCTGCCCGCTCGGTCAGCGATGCGGCAAGTGTCTCGGCGTCCTCTACCGTGTGGGAAAGCAGGATTTGCGGCGGTGGGTCTCGATCCAGGTAGTGCTGCCCGAGGAATGCCGAAAGTACTTCCGGTGCGTCGCTGATCGGTGCCCGCGGATGAAAGGTCGATGTGCCCAGCAGCTGCCCGCCGCGAATGAACATCAGCGAGATGCAGAAATCCCCGCCCGCCTCCGCCACTGCAATGACGTCGGTGTCGGTCACGCTGCGCACACGACTCACGATCTGACGGGACTGGACGTCGGTCAGCGCGGCCAGCTGGTCCCTGAGCACTGTGGCGCGCTCGTAGTCGAGACTTTCCGCCGCCTGGTCCATTTCGCCGCCGATTCGTGCGGTCACTTCGGCGGCGCGGCCCTCGAGGACTTCCACGGCCGATTTCACGTCGCGCTCGTAGGCCTCCTTGCTGATCAGGCCAGTGCACGGTGCCGAACAGCGGCCAATCTGGTACTCGAGGCAGGGTCGCGAGCGATTGGCGAAGTAACTGTCCTTGCAGCCGCGAATCCGGAACAGCTTGTGCAGCTGGTTCAGCGTCTCGTGCATTGCGCTTGCACTGGGGTACGGGCCGAACAAGCGCCCCGCGAGCTTGCGCGAACCGCGATAGAAGGACAGCCGCGGAAATTCATGTGCCGAGATGTGCAGGTAGGGAAAGCTCTTGTCGTCGCGCAGGATCACGTTGAAGCGCGGCCGGTGGCCCTTGATCAGGTTGTGCTCGAGCAGCAGCGCCTCGGTGTCCGAATTGGTCACCGTGACTTCGACTCCGGTGACCAGGCGCACCAGTGCCTGGACCCTGGGCTGCAGCTGGTCGGCGCGGAAATAGCTCCCGACCCGTGACTTGAGGCTGCGCGCCTTGCCGACGTAAAGGATCTCGCCGCCCGAACCCAGCATCCGGTAGACGCCCGGCCGTGTTGGCAGCGTGCTGACAAAGGCCTTGGCGTCGAAGGCGCTCACCGGCGCATGGTGTCGTGATTTTCAGCCTGCGAGCAAGTGCCGTGCGCGGGCGAAGATCTGGTCAAACATGGAAGCCGTCAGGCGGCGGGTCTGGGTGTTGTACCGGCTGCAATGATAGGAGTCGAGCAGCACTATCTGCCGCGGGAGTTCATGCACGGCGCCATGCCCGAAACGGGCCCGGCCGGGCTTGATGCCGACTGCCCTCAGAACGGCGCCGTGCGCGATGGTACCGAGTGCGACGACCACGCCGCCAGCCGGCACCGCCACGAGCTCGGCCGCCAGGTACCGGTTGCATTGCCGGACCTCGGCCGGCAGCGGCTTGTTGGCGGGAGGCAGGCACTTGACGGCATTGGTGATGCGGCAATCGACGAGCGCAAGTCGGTCGTCGGCGGACACCGACTCCGCTGCGCTTGCGAAGCCATGGGCATGTAGTGTCCGGTACAGGATGATTCCGGCGTGGTCGCCCGTGAATGGACGGCCCGTGCGATTTGCGCCATGCAGACCCGGCGCGAGACCCACGACCAGCAGCCGGTGTGCGCTGGTCCCGAATGGAGCCACCGGGCGGCAGTGGTAGCCGGGATTACGCGCGCGAACCTCATCGAGGAATCCCGCCAGCCGCGCGCAGCGCCTGCAGCCGGGATCGAATTTCGTGCTGCCCTCACCCATTGCGAGGACTGCTCAGCGGACCTTGAACTGCGCTTCCTCGGTCGAGCCCTTCATCGCGGTGATGGACGAAGTGCCGGCCGTGATGGTCTGGGTCACGTCATCGAAATAACCGGCGCCGACCTCGCGCTGGTGCTTGGTCGCCGTGTAGCCGTGTGCCTCGGCCGCAAACTCGGCCTCCTGCAGCGACACATAGGCGCTCATCTGAGTTTGCCGATAGCCGCGTGCAAGCTCGAACATGGTGAAATTGATCGCGTGGAATCCCGCCAGCGTGATGAACTGGAACCTGTAGCCCATCGCGCCGAGCTCGCGCTGGAACCTGGCGATGGTCGCGTCGTCGAGCTTCTTTTTCCAGTTGAAGGACGGTGAACAGTTGTAGGCGAGCAGCTTGCCCGGATAGCTGCGATGAATGCCCTCGGCAAACAATTTGGCCTCGTGCAGGTCGGGTTGCGCGGTCTCGCACCAGATCAGGTCCGCAAATGGCGCATAGGCCACGCCACGGGCGATTGCCTGGTCGAGGCTGGCCTTGACCAGGAAGTAGCCTTCGCTCGTGCGGTCCTTCGACGTGATGAACGGATGGTCGCGCTCGTCTACGTCCGAGGTCAGCAGCGACGCGGATTCGGCGTCCGTGCGACCGACGACGACAGTGGGCACGTCACAGATGTCGGCAGCGAGGCGCGCGGCCATGAGCTTGTTGATCGCCTCCTGTGTCGGTACCAGCACTTTGCCGCCCATATGTCCGCACTTCTTGGCGCTCGAGAGCTGGTCCTCGAAATGCACGCCGGCGGCGCCCGCGTCGATCATCGCCTTCATGAGCTCGAATGCATTCAGCACCCCGCCGAATCCAGCCTCGGCATCCGCGACGATGGGTTGCAGCCAGTCGATCGAGTCGTCGCCTTCGCCGTGGCAGATCTGATCGGCACGCAGCAGCGTATTGTTGATGTGCCTGACGATCGCCGGGACGGAATCCGCCGGGTACAGCGACTGGTCCGGGTACATTTCACCGGCCAGGTTCGCATCGCTCGCGACCTGCCAGCCCGACAGATAGATGGCCTTGAGGCCGGCCCTGACCTGCTGCATCGCCTGGTTGCCGGTCAGCGCGCCGAGCGCGTTGACGTAGGGCTGCTCCTGCAGGTGGCGCCAGAGCTTTTCGGCACCCAGGCGCGCCAGCGAGTGCTCCACATGCACGGTGCCGCGCAGGCGCAACACGTCTTTCGCAGAATAGCCGCGCTGTGTGCCGTTCCAGCGTGGACTGGACTTCCACTCCCGCTCGAGTTGGGCCGCCGTCTTCGGGGTCATCCGGTTCTCCAGTTTCAGTCGATATATTGGTAGGCAACAGGCGTCAGAAATGGCACGAAATCCGTACTCGCGGTCAACTGGTCCACCAGTTCGCTGGCGCGCGCGTAATGGCCCGTGGCATAGGCGGACTCGCCGACTTCCGCGCGGATTTTCGCAAGCTGTTCGGCCATCAATTCGCGCACCATCTTGAGGGTCACGGTGCGAAGGTCCTTCAAGCGGCTCCCGTGCCGCACCCACTGCCAGAGCTGGGCGCGGGAGATCTCCGCAGTCGCCGCGTCCTCCATAAGGTGATGGATCGGCACACAGCCATTGCCGCCGAGCCACGCAGCGAGATAGCGGACGCCGACGTCGATATTGCTGCGAATCCCCGCTTCCGTGATGTCGCCCTCCGGCACGCGCAGCAGATCGGCGGCAGTGACGGTGACATCTTCGCGCTTCTTGTCGAGGTTGTTCACTGCGGGCATCAAGCGGTCAAAGATGTCGCGCGCAACGAATACCAGGCCCGGATGCGCGACCCAGGTGCCGTCGTGACCGTCGCCCGCCTCGCGTTCCTTGTCGGCGCGTACGCGCGCAAGCGCGGCCTCG
>JAOUGR010000262.1 GCA_029857655.1 Gammaproteobacteria bacterium
GACATCCGTGACCGGGTAGTGCAGCTCGGGCAGTGCGAGTGCGGCCTGCTGGGACTCGCGTTTCACCCGAACTTCCCGGCAACAAACCGCGTGTACATTAACTACAGCGACCGCCAGTTCCGCTCCATCACTTCGGAGTTCACGAGTCCGGACGGCGGCCTCACGCTCAACCCGAATTCGGAACGGATTCTGCTGACCGTCAACAAGCCGGCCGACAACCACAACGGTGGCCAGCTCCATTTCGGGCCGGATGGATTCCTTTACCTCGGGCTCGGCGATGGCGGCGGCGGCGGCGACCCGCAGGAGAATGCGGAGAATCCGAGGCGCCTGCTCGGCAAGATGCTGCGCATCGACGTCAATTCGCCACAGCTGCCGTATGGCATCCCGTCCGACAATCCGTTTGCGGGCAATGCGCGTTGCAACGTGAACGGCACCGGCACCCAGAACTGCCCGGAGATTTACGCCCTCGGCCTGCGCAACCCCTGGCGCTGGAGCTTCGACCGCCAGACCGGGACCCAGTGGGTCGCCGACGTCGGCCAAAGCCAGTGGGAGGAGATCAACATCCTGACCCGCGGCGGCAACTATGGCTGGGACCACCGCGAGGGCGCGCATTGTTTCGAGCCGCCCAGCGGCTGCCAGACCGCAGGCCTGATCGACCCGGTCGCCGAGTACAGCCACGCGCTGGGCGAAGCGATCACGGGCGGCTACGTCTATCGCGGCACGCAGACCACGGAACTCTTCGGCCGCTACGTCTTCGCCGATTTCGGCAGCGGCATGATTGCATCGCTGACGCCGGGGGCCGGCGGCACGTACACGATCACCCGGCACGTGCAGCCGGGCCAGGCGCCGCCGGGCGCACCGGGGGCGCTCAACATCTCCGCATTCGGCGAAAGCAACGCGGGCGAGCTGTATGCGGTGGACTTCTTCCGCGGTCAGCTCTTCAGGCTGGTGTTCACACAGGGCGGCGGGGGCGGCGACAACGTGCCGCAGCAGCTCTCGCAGACCGGCTGCATCAACACCTCGGCGGCCGGCGCGCCGCCGCTGCTGTCGCTGATTCCGTACCGCCCAAACGCGGCCTTTTGGTCGGATGGCGCGTCGAAGGAGCGCTGGATCGGCCTGCCGAACGGCTTGAACATCGCGGTGCAGGGGAGCGGTGACTGGGAGCCGCCGACCGGCACCGTGCTGGTCAAGCATTTCCGGATCGGCAACCAGCTGGTCGAGACCCGGCTCTTCATGCGCCACCCCGATGGCGTCTGGGCCGGTTACACGTATCAATGGAACCAGGCGCAGACCGAGGCGACGCGGGTGACAGGCGGCGCGACGGCAAACGTCGGCGGCCAGACCTGGATCTTCCCCAGTGAGGCCCAGTGCATGCGGTGCCATACGCAGGCGGCCGGCTTCAGCCTGGGACTGGAAACGCCGCAGCAGAACGGCAACCTCACCTATCCGCAGACCGGGCGCACGGCGAACCAGATCACGACGCTCAATGCAGTCAACGTGCTGTCGCCGCCGGTCGCCGCGAATCCGCCGGCCTATGCCGACCCGGCGGACGCGGCGCAGGGCCTCACGGCGCGCGCGCGCAGCTACCTGCACACGAATTGCGCGAACTGCCACCGGCCGAATGGACCGACGGGTGTCAACCTCGACCTGCGGCACGACACGCCGCTCGCGCAGACCGGCGCCTGCGACGTCGCACCGTCGCGCGGGGATCTCGGCATCGCGAACGCGCGCATCATTGCGCCCGGAGACGATGCACGTTCCGTGCTGCTCGCGCGCATGTCACGCCGCAACGACCCGGACATGATGCCGCCGCTTGCAAGCAATGTCCGCGACACGGCCGGCGAGGCACTGATAGGTGCCTGGATCGACTCGCTGACGCCGGCGAACTGCCAGTAAGAAAGGCCCGCCTTTCGGCGGGCCTTGTTGGCATCGACTGCGCAGATCCTCAGTTGAACTTCCAGAAGATGCTGGCAAGGATCGAGTCGACGTCCGCTTCCGAGATGTCATAGATCATGTATTCGACTCGCACGCCGGCGTTGTCGCCGAGGTTGAAGCCGATGCCGGCGCCGTAGACGAGGTCTTCCCCGCTGTCGCTGTCGCTCTCGCTCACTCCGAGCGCGCTTGCCTTGAAGTCGGCATCCCAGAAAATCACGCCGGCCTGGGCAAAGGCAAAGAAGGACTCTCCCACCGGGAGGACGCCGCGCAGCATCAGATCAATGCCGGTCACATCGATGTCGAAATCGACGTCGGTACCTTCGATGACGAGCGTCTCGCTGGCGGTGCCGCCGTCGACATAACCGGCCTCCAGCCCGAAGTTATCGTTGAACTGCCAGCCACCGAAGATCCGGAAAGCCGTGTCGCTGTCGTCGAAGGAGATCGGAGTGGTGTCGATGTCCCCGCTGAAGTCGACACCCAACTGGCCCACACCCGCGCCGGCGTAGAACCCCTGACCGTCCGCTGCGAGCGCCGGCATTGAGATGAGTCCGAGCGCCATCGCAACCGCCCACGTGAGTTTACTCATCGGAATCTCCTCTTGTGGTAATTGCGCCACACGCATGTTCGCGCCGCCCGTGAGCGCGGGCAATCAGTAGAAGTACTTACGGATTCAGCGCAGGTCAGCCGCGTGCGAGCGGCAGTACCGTGGATTCCTTGATGACCGTGACGACGATCGAGGAATTGACCGATTGCACGTTCGGGATCTTGGAGAGGTGATCGAGGAAAAACGCCTCGTATTCCTTCATGTCGTGGGTGACGATGCGCAGGCAGAAATCCCATTCGCCGGTCAGCGTGCAGCAGTCCAGTACCTCCGGGCGGTCGCGGATCGCCTTCTCGAATTGCGCGAGCGCATCGCGCCCCTGCGTGGAAAGGCGCACGTTGACATAGACCATCACATCGAGGCCGAGCGCCTCGCGGTCGAGCAGCGCAACGCGTTTCCGGATCACGCCGTCCTGTTCGAGCTGCTGGATGCGCCTCCAGCAGGTGGTCGTCGAGAGCCCGACCCGGGCCGCCACGTCGGCAGCCGAAAGGGCGCCGTCGCGCTGCAGTTCGTCGAGGATGCGGCGATCCAGGGCATCGACCAGATGGCGCGTCATTTGTTTCACATTTCAAAGCCTCAAGAAACGATTATTTCACTATTTTGCATTACAGCACAAGAAAACCCTGTTTCAATGCGCCGGGCGCGTAGGATACCGGCCTGGTTCCGAGGCCCGCCTGCGCCGCGAGGTGCCCATGGTCAGCCAGTCCCGCCTGCACGTGCCCCGGACGCCGGCGCGCCCGGGTGAAGCGCCCGATTTCGGTTACCTGAAGCTTTCGCCCGCGGGCAAGACGGCCCGACCGGATGTTTCCGCGCCAGCGGGCGAGGTGCGATTCCTGTCCGAAGAACTGGTCCGCGTGCTGGATGACCGGCACCAGGCGGTCGGACCCTGGCACCCGCACCTCGATCCCCAGGAGCTGCAGGTCGGATTGCGTCACATGCTGCTGACGCGCGTGTTCGACGACCGCATGCAGCGCATCCAGCGCTCGGGAAAGATTTCCTTCTACATGCGCTCGCTGGGGGAGGAGGCCGTGTCGGTGGCGATGGCGATGGCGCTGCGGCCGACCGACATGCTGTTCCCCTCGTACCGCAACCAGGGCCTGTATGTCGCGCGC
>JAOUGR010000263.1 GCA_029857655.1 Gammaproteobacteria bacterium
CCAGATCAAGCTCGAGCGCCATACCGATGACGTCATCGAGCGTTTCCGGCGCACGCTCGAAGAGCGGCCCGAAGTCGTCGCGGCGCATGCGATGACCGGCGAAATGGACTTCCTGCTGCAGGTCGTGGTGCCGGATCTGGACGCCCTCGGGCAATTCACGCTGCACCACCTGCTGAAGCTTTCCGGCGTGCGCGACGTCCGCTCGAGCCTCGTGCTCGAGACCCTCAAGACCAGCGCGCGCGTGCCGATCAGCCCGTGAATTGCAGCCTGGCAATGGAACTGGCTGGCTGGCGCGATGGTCATTGTCGGGTAGGTTAGAATCGCCGTACGCCACGGAGACCGAGTCATGATGAGGAAGACCATTGCCAGCGCCGCCCTGCTTGCCTGCCTGACGGCAGCAAGCGCACAGGCGACCTGCATCTATCCGCGAGCCCCCGAGCACGTGCCGGACGGCAAGACCGCGAGTGAAGAGGAAATGGTGGCCGCGCACCAGGCGGTTTCGCAGTTCAACGAGGACGTCACTGCGTACAACGCCTGCCTCGACATGGAAATGATGTCTTACGAGCAGAGCGGTCAGTTCGACCAGGCCCGCCTGCTCGAACTGCGCGCCATGCAGGCCAAGAAGAACAATGCGGCTGTTGACGAAGTACAGTCGGTCGCCGACCAGTTCAACGAGCAGCTGCGCATTTTCAAGAACCGCGACAAGAAAGATTGATCACGCAGCCTGATGTTGAATCCCGCCGAGGCTGATTCGGCGATAGCCGCCCACCTCACGCAGTTCCCTGTAGAGCTGCTGTCGCTACCGGCCTGCGCGGGCCGGGTCCTGCGCCAGGACGTCCATGCAGAGCGCGATGCGCCGCCATTCGACCGCGTGGCGATGGACGGTATCGCGATCGCAATTGCCGCATTTCGCGGTGGCCGGCGTGAATTCCGGGTCGTGGCAATGCAGGCTGCGGGCCATCCCCCCGTTTCACTCGATTCCCCGGCCGATTGCATCGAGGTCATGACTGGCGCGTCGCTGCCCGTCGGTTGCGACACCGTCATTCCCGTCGAGCGCATCCATGTTGTGGCCGGCATCGCGACCATCGAGGCGGCCCATGTGCCGGATACCTGGATGCACGTTCACCGGCGCGCTGCCGATGCGCGCGCCGGAGACCGCTTGCTCGCGTCGGGGACGCGTCTCGGCGGACCGGAGCTCGCGATCGCCGCCTCGGCCGGGCAGCCGATGCTCCGTGTCTCGCGCCAACCGCGCATCGCGGTGGTCTCAACCGGCGACGAACTCGTCGAGCCGGGCGTGCCGGTACTCGATCACCAGGTACGCCGCTCGAATTCCTATGGCCTCGCCGCGGCATTGCGGCTGGCGGGTTATCCGCCCACGACCGACCTTCATCTCCCGGATCAGCGTCCACTGCTGGTCGAGCGTCTGAGCGTGGCAATCGCCAGTCATGACGTCCTCGTGTTGAGCGGCGGGGTTTCCGCGGGTCGCCACGACCACGTGCCCGAGGTGCTGGGCGAAATCGGCGTACGCTGCGTTTTCCACCAGGTGTCGCAGCGCCCGGGCCGGCCACTCTGGTTCGGCGTGAACGACCGGGGTGTCATGGTCTTTGCCTTGCCCGGGAATCCGGTGTCAGTGCTGGTCTGCCTCGCACGCTATGTCATACCGGCGCTCTCGGCGGCAGCCGGTGCCGGGGCCTCACCATGGCGGACCGTTGCCCTGGCCAGCGCATTCGAGTTTCGCGCCCCGCTGACCTGTTTCCTGCCGGCGCTGCTGGAGTACGATTCGGATGGGCGAACGCTGGCCGCACCAAGGCCGACCGGCGGATCTGGCGACTTCATTTCGCTCGCCGGCACGGACGGTTTCGTTGAGCTGCCCCAGGGGCCTGCGACCCACCCGGCCGGTCTGGTCGTCCCGTTCTACGGCTGGTAGTCCATGCACGACAATGAACCCGCCAAGCTGGTCGCTCTCTCCGCCCCGAAGGCGCTGACCGACACACGCGCGCGGCCGATCTCGGACCTGCGAATCTCGGTCATGGACCGCTGCAACTTCCGCTGCCCCTATTGCATGCCGCACGAGACCTTTGACGACCGCTATCGTTTCCTGTCCACGAGCGAACGACTGACATTCGAAGAGATCTCGCGCCTCGCGCGGCTCTTCGTCGCCGTTGGCGTACGCAAGCTGCGCCTGACAGGCGGTGAACCGCTGCTTCGTTCCGGACTGGCGGACCTGGTCGGCGAGTTATCGTCGATCGACGGCGTGGATGATCTTGCACTGACCACCAATGGCGTGCTGCTCGCCCAGCACGCCGCCGAGCTTGCGGCGAACGGCCTCAAGCGCGTGACAGTGAGCCTGGACACGCTGGACCCCGAGACTTTCCGGCGCATGAGCGGCGGCTTTGACGGTCTCGAACGCGTTCAGGACGGTATTCGTGCAGCGCTCGAGGCGGGTCTTGCACCCGTCAAGGTCAACGCGGTGATCCAGCGCGGCATCAACGACGGTCAGGTCCTGGATCTGGCACGCCAATTTCGCGGCACCGGCGTAATCCCGCGCTTCATCGAGTACATGGATGTCGGCAACCGGAATGACTGGGACCCGGGTCGTGTCGTGCCCTCGCGGCAGCTGCGCGACTCGATCGCGGCCGTGTATCCGCTGCTGCCGGTTGCGGGCAGCTATCGCGGCGAAGTCGCCGAGCGCTATGCGTACGCGGACGGCGCCGGAGAGATAGGGTTCATCTCATCGGTGAGCCAGCCGTTCTGCGGTGATTGCACGCGCGCACGGCTGTCCTCGGACGGCGTGTTCTACACCTGCCTGTTTGCAACCCAGGGCACTGAACTGCGCGCGCTGCTGCGCGAAGGCGCGGGCGATGATGCCCTGCTGGAGCGCATCCGCGGAAGCTGGCGCCGGCGCGATGATCGCTACAGTGAGTTGCGCCGCCTGCCAGCAGTCGAGCGACCCCTGCGCAAGATCGAGATGCACTACATTGGCGGATGACAGAAAACCGGTACTGAGCCACGTGGATGACGCCGGCGGTCCGTCGATGGTTGACGTGACCGCCAAGCACGAGTCATTGCGCATCGCGACGGCCGTCACCCGCCTGCGATTTCCTGCCGCGGTCTTCGAGACGCTGAAGGCTTCAGGATTTGAAAGCCCGAAGGGCCCGGTGTTCAGCACCGCAATCGTCGCCGGCACGATGGCGGCGAAGCGCACCCACGAACTGATTCCGTTCTGCCACCCGCTCGGACTCGAGCGTTGCGAGATCACGATCGATGCGGACGCCGACGGCCTTGAAATCCGCTGCACAACCGCCGTCCACCATCGCACCGGCGTCGAGATGGAGGCCCTGACCGGCGCAACGATCGCCGCATTGACGGTCTACGACATGTGCAAGGCGCTGTCACACGACATCGTCATCGAAGAGACGCGCCTCCTCAGCAAGAGCGGCGGCAAGAGTGATTACCGCGCGGGCGCCGGGTCATGAGTGCATTGAACGGTCTGGTGCTCGCCGGCGGATATTCGAGCAGGATGCGCGAGGACAAGGCGGCATTGGCATATCGCCAGCGCCCGCAGCTCGAACAGGCATTCGAGCTGCTGGCACCATTCGTCTCGCAGGCGTGGGTGTCGGTGCGTGCAGACCAGCGTGACGATCC
>JAOUGR010000015.1 GCA_029857655.1 Gammaproteobacteria bacterium
GTCCTGGAAGTGCTCCAGCTGTTCGGCGCTCATCAGGCCGTGCGCGATTTCCCGCACCAGCTCGGCGGTAAGTACCTGCTTGTTGATCGGGTAGATCAGTCCCTCGATCTTGATCTTGACCGGGGAATTGGACGTGAAGAAGAGGTCCGAGGCCCTCTTCTCGGCCATCAGCTTCAACATCGGCTTGATGTTGAACCGACCCGACTCGACCTCAGCGGCCACCGTCGAGTCGGTCGCCGGTTCAGTAGAGCGTACCCTCGTTGGGCTCATCGACGATCCTCAGTGTGCTGGATGCTTCCGCCTGCAGGCGGTCCTCGCGCTTGCTCTCGAGCTTGATGCGCAGCCGCAATTCGTTCTTCGAATCCGCGTTGCGAATCCCTTCTTCGTAGGAGATTTGCCCGGCCTCATAAAGTTCGAACAGGGCCTGGTCGAATGTCTTCATGCCGAGCCGGTTGGAGCGCGACATGACTTCCTTGATCTTGGCGACTTCGCCGCGGAATATCAGGTCCGCAATCAACGGCGTGCCGATCAGGATCTCCATAGCGGCGATACGGCCCTCGGCCTTCTCGCGCGGAATCAGCCGCTGAGAAACCATCGAGCGGATGTTCAGCGACAGGTCCATCAGCAACTGCTCGCGCCTTTCCTCGGGGAAGAAGTTGATGATGCGGTCAAGCGCCTGGTTCGAGCTGTTGGCGTGCAGCGTCGCGAGCACCAGGTGCCCGGTCTCGGCGAACTGGATGCCGTACTCCATCGTTTCACGATCGCGGATTTCGCCGATCATGATGACGTCGGGCGCCTGACGCAGCGTGTTCTTCAGCGCCGTGTGCCAGCTATCGGTGTCCACGCCAACCTCGCGATGCGTCACGACGCATCCGCGGTGCTGGTGCACGTATTCGACCGGATCCTCGATCGTGACTATATGGCCGCGCGTCTTCTCGTTACGGTAGCCGACCAGCGAGGCAAGCGTCGTCGACTTGCCCGAGCCGGTCGCACCCACAACGATCACGAGGCCGCGCTTGGACATCACGATGTCCTTCAGGATCGCAGGTAGTTCGAGCTCCTCGATCGACGGGATCTTGGAGTTGATCTGGCGGATCACGCAGCCCGTATGGCCCTGCTGCTGGAATGCGCTTACGCGGAACCGGCCGATGCCGGGAGGCGCGATTGCGAAGTTCGCTTCCTTGGTCGCGTCGAATTCGCGCGTCTGGCGGTCATTCATGATCGAGCGCACGAGCACGGCACTCTGCTCCGAGGAAAGTGGCTGCTCGGTCTGCGGCCGGACCTCACCATCCACCTTGATCGCCGGCGGGAAACTCGCCGTGATGAACAGGTCCGATCCCTTGCGGTCGACCATCCGCCGCAGCAAGTCCTGCATCAACCTGATTGCCTGTTCGCGATCCATTCAGTTCTCCCGTGCGGCGTGCCGCTTACACCGCGTCCTTGTTCTGGGCCTTGTAGCGCGCTTCTTCCTTTCCGATAAGGCCCTTGCTCAACATGTCCGTGAGGCACTGGTCGAGTGTCTGCATGCCCTGCGCCTGGCCGGTCTGGATCGACGAGTACATCTGGGCGATCTTGTTCTCCCGGATCAGGTTCCGGATTGCCGGTGAAGCGATCATGATCTCGTGCGCCGCGATGCGGCCCCCGCCCATGCGCTTCAGCAGCGTCTGCGAAATCACCGCGCGCAGCGATTCCGACAGCATCGCACGCACCATTTCCTTCTCGGCAGCCGGGAACACGTCGACGATACGGTCAACGGTCTTGGCCGCGGAACTCGTATGCAGAGTGCCGAATACGAGATGGCCCGTCTCGGCCGCCGTCAGTGCGAGGCGGATGGTCTCGAGGTCGCGCATCTCGCCGACCAGCACCACGTCGGGATCCTCGCGCAGTGCCGAGCGCAGCGCTTCGCTGAACCCGAGCGTGTCGCGGTGAACCTCGCGCTGGTTGACGAGGCAGCGCTTCGATTCGTGCACGAACTCGATCGGGTCCTCGATCGTGATGATGTGCTCTGGCCGGTTCAAATTCACGTAATCGACCATGCCCGCAAGCGTCGTGGACTTGCCGGAGCCGGTTGGCCCGGTCACCAGCACGAGGCCACGCGGCAGCATGCAGAGGTCCTTGAAGACCTTCGGCGCATTCAGGTCGTCGAGCGTCTTGATCAAGGACGGAATGTTGCGGAATACGGCCCCGGCGCCGCGATTCTGGTTGAAGGCGTTGACGCGAAACCGCGCCAGCTTCGGGATCTCGAACGAGAAGTCGGTTTCGAAGAATTCCTCGAATACCTTCCGCTGCTTGTCGTTCATGATGTCGTACACCATGCTGTGCACTTCCTTGTGCGTCAGCGGCGGCATGTTGACGCGCTTGATGTCGCCGTCCACGCGGATCATCGGCGGCACGCCGGCGGACAGGTGCAGGTCCGAAGCGTTGTTCTTGACCGCGAAGGCCAAGAGTTGGGCGATATCAACAGCCATCAGTGCTCCCCGGCTCGGTCCACAAACGAGGACCCCAGCGGCCAGTCGTTGGCGGCTTGGGGCCGACAGCAGTATAGCCCCGCCGAGCGCACTCCAATATGTTAACTGCTCCGCAGAATCAGGCTCAAAGGCTCGGTTTTCTACGCGAAAAGATCGCGATTGCCGCCCGTGCCGCAAGCCGGGATCCGGCCGCCATCCGGCTGGTCGGCGTCGCCAAGTCCCAGCCGCTGGAGCGCATCCTGGCCACCGTCGATGCCGGACTTGCGGACATCGCCGAGAACTACCTCCAGGAAGCCCACGAGCACATAGCCGCACTGCCGGGCCGTGAGCTCACATGGCATTTCATCGGCGCATTGCAGAGCAACAAGACGCGGCAGGTCGCCGAACTGTTCGACTGGGTGCATACCGTGGACCGGCTGAAGATAGCCGAGCGCCTGGCGGTGCAGCGGCCGCACGACAGGCCGGCACTGGCGGTTTGCATCCAGGTGCGACTTGGCGGCGAGGCGACGAAATCCGGTGTCGATCCCGGCGAACTCGCGGCGCTCGCCGCGCAGGTCGCCGCACTGCCGCGCATTGCACTGCGTGGCCTGATGTGCCTGCCACCCGAGGAAGCCGATTCCCGGCGGCAGCGCCACTGGTTCGGCGAGTTGCGGCGCCTGCAGCTTCAGCTCAATGAGGCCGGTCACCGCCTCGACGCGCTGTCGATGGGCATGAGCGGTGATTTCGAGGCCGCCGTCGCCGAGGGCGCGACCCATCTGCGAATCGGCTCCGCACTGTTCGGGGCGCGCGGCCGAATACGACCCTGAGGCTACAATGCTGCCCTCCTGACCGGTAACGGACCCCGCTGCAAATGAAGAACGCCCTCGATTTCATCGTCGATTCCGTGCTGAGCCTCGCGGTCTATGCCTTCCTGCTGCGATTCCTGCTGCCACTCGCGCGTGCCGATTTCCGCAACCCGATTTCGCAGGCGATCCTCTCGCTGACGAGCTGGTTCGTGCTGCCGCTGCGACGCATCCTGCCACCCATCGGTCGCCTCGACACCGCTTCGCTGGTGGCCCTGCTTGCGGTGCAGCTCGCGGCGACACTGATCATGTTCCGGCTGCGCGCAGGAGTCCTGATGCCTGTCGTGCCGCTGGTCCTCAACGGCATGATCGCACTCGTCGTCATGACGATCTGGTTCTACATCGTCCTGATCATCCTCTTCGCGCTCCTGTCATTCGTCGCACCAAGGACCTATAGCCCGGTTGTCGACCTGCTGACGTCGCTATGCGAGCCGCTGCTGCGGCCTCTGCGCAGCATCCTGCCCGCGGTCGGCGGCCTCGATTTCTCACCGCTGGTCGCGATCATCGTGCTGCGGGCCCTGTTGTTCCTCATTGGCTGAGGATGGACGAGTCCTGGTACCGCCGCGACGCAGCGGGTCTCACGATTGCCGTGCGCATCCAGCCACGGGCCGGTGCCGACCGGATCTGCGGTGTCCAGGCCGGGAAGCTGAAGATCCGGATTGCCGCTGCGCCGGTTGACGAGGCCGCCAACGAGCGGCTGCAGCGGTTCATCGCAGGGCTTTTTGGCGTTCCCAGGGCCGCGGTCAGCCTGTTGCAGGGCGGCAAGTCGCGCGACAAGCTGCTGGCCATCGCGGGCGTCGACCAGCTGCCGCCGGCCCTTGCCGGATCGCTGGAGCAGCCTTTGTGAAGGCTCTCTGAGGTGTTGCTGCGCGCGCAAATTCTCGCGCTTGCGTCCCTGGCGGCCGGCGGCTGCGGTAAGAATCCATCCACCCCGCCAGAGGCGCGTGAACTTGCCGATCCTGGATTTGTATCCGCAGGCAGCGTCCAGCTGAATTACGCGCTGACATTGACCGGCGATCTGGCTCCAGCGATTGCGGGCAGTTACGGCATTGTGCCGAGGCGCAATCTAGCTCTGCTCGTGATCACGCTGTCGCCGGCGAACAGAGTGGGGACAGAGCGGCTCGCCGCGATCGAGCTCTCCGCGAGTGCCGTGAGCCTCATCGGTGATCGACAAGCATTGCCGTTGCGTCGTGTCAACGAGCAAGGCGGCCCGACTTATCTGGCGACGCTCGCGGTGCGCCATCGCGAGCCGGTCACGATCGAGATTCGGGCGCAGATGGTCGCCGACGGACCGGAACTGACCGCCCGCTGGACCCGGGAGTTCTATCTCGAATGAAAAACGATGCTTCGTGCCGAGCCGTAAAAAACCGCTCGAAATAGCTCTCGAACCACTTATGTCACGGGATTTTCCGTGGTATCGTGCGCGCCGGCGTGTGATCAAGGCGGGACACTCCCGCCGCTGACAAAACCACAGGAGACAACTCAATGGCGAAGAAGAACGCGGCTCCGACGAAGTCGCAGATCGTATCGGCGGTCGCGGGCGCGACCGACCTCAGCAAGAAGCAGGTCGGCGCGGTGCTCGATTCGCTGAATGGCGCGATGAAGAAGGCGTTGAAGGGCGCCGGTGTGTTCACGTTGCCGGGCGTCTGCAAGATGCGCGTCGTGAAGAAGCCCGCCACCAAGGCGCGCGAGGGTGTCAACCCGTTCACGGGCGAGAAGATGATGATCAAGGCCAAGCCGGCCTCGAAGAAGGTGCGTATTCGCGCCCTCAAGAACCTGAACGAGATGGTCGGCTGAAGCCAGCCGTCGAGTTGTACCCAGGGTACTGACGGGGCGGCCATGGCCGCCCCGTTTGTTTTTCAGCTGGCCGCGTTTCGATGGCGGCCGAGCCATTCCCCGACCAGCGAGCGCACCGCCGTCAGGCGGCCGTGAAAGAAATGCTCGGCTCCCGGCAGGATTTCGACCTCCGGTGCGGGTTCCAGGGTCCGGGTCCAGCCCAGCACGGCCTGGTGGTCGACCAGCTCATCGGCATCTCCCTGCACGACCAGCCAGGGGCAGTGCGGGGCTTCGAGCCGCGCAAAATCAAAGCGTTGCACGGGCGGGGCGACCGTGACCAGCAGACTTGCGTCACGAGCCGCAGCGAGTCGAAGCGCGACATAGCTGCCGAAAGAAAAGCCGAGCGCCCACAGTCGAACCGCGCCGAGTTCACGCCGGCACCAGTCCGCGACCGCAATCGCATCGTCGGACTCGCCGATTGCGTCGTCATGGGTTCCACCACTGGCGCCCACCCCGCGGAAATTGAAGCGCAGACTCGTAACGCCCTGGTCCTGCGCCGCCCGGGCCAGCGTGTGCACGACCTTGTTCTGCATCGTGCCGCCGTAGAGCGGGTGCGGATGACAGCAGACAGCTACGGTCCCGGCGATCGCAACTTGCGGACGTTCGACAAGCGCCTCGATCGGGCCAACTGGACCGTCGATCATGACTCGCTGCACTGACGGCGCCTGGTGTTTCATATACTGTCCGCTACGCCTTGCTCCGGGCGCGCCAGCGTGCCCAATCCTCGGGCGTGTCCACATCGATGTTTCCGTCCGGGAACTCGACGAGTGCCACATCATCACCCGCATTCCCAAGAATGGACCGCGCTCCCACGTCACCCGAGAGCGCGAGTAGCGCAGGAAAGCACTCGCGCAGGAATAGCGCCGGCGGACCGACTGCGTCATCCCACCGGCAGCCGACAATCAGTTTCCCGGTATTCCGCTGCGTCGCGATGAGCGTCTGGAGAAGCGCGCGCGAAACGGCCGGCTGGTCACAGAGCAGCACGATCGCTGCGTCGACCCGCTCCGGCAGGGCCAGGATTCCGCGGCGCAGGGAACTCGCGATTCCTTCGCGCCATCCGGGGTTTTCGACAGCCTGTGCCTCCGAGCCCGCGAGAGCTTCGAGCACGCCCCCGGCCTGGGCGCCCACGACCACGATTATCGGTGAGCAGACGTCAGCCGCGTCGACAACGTGACGCACGAGGCGCTTGCCAGCGAAATTGAGGAGCTGCTTTGCGCGGCCCAGGCGTGAGGAAGCGCCCGCTGCGAGCACGACGGCCGCCACGCTCAGGTCCGACCTCCGGTCGCCATTCACTCGTCTAACCACCGTGGATGGGCGCTTTGCGATCCCGCAATCGTCCGCCGCTTCGCCCGGTCAGCTCGGCCCAAACCTCCGACAGGATAGAGAGTGCAATCTCCTCGGGCGTTTCGGCACCGATATCGAGGCCAACCGGTGCATGCAATCGGGTACGCTGCTCGCGCGAAGGCTCGATGCCTTCTTTCGCGAGCTCCGCAAGAATGCGCTCGGAGCGCTGTCGCGGACCCAGCAGACCGAGATAAATGAAGGAACGCGTGAGCAGCGAGCGCAGGTAGGCGCGGTCATTGGCGTAGGAATGAGACATGACGAGCACGATGCTCCCGTCATCAGGATTAACGGTCTCCGCGAGGCGATCAGGATTGCAAACCACCACGCGCGACGCGCCGGGGAAATACTCGCGGCGCGCGATTGCTGCCCTGTGGTCGGCCACATTCACGTTGAAGCCAAGCTCCGCTGCGAGGCGCGCTACAGGTTGCGCGTCGGGTCCCGCACCCAGGATCCAGAACTCGGGCAATGGACAAACAGGCTCGATGAGAAGGTCCAGGGATCCTTGGGGCGATTCGATCGTCACATTCCGGTGCCGGCCGCTCCGGAGCACAGCGTCGGCGTGAGGGCCGATCTCCACGCCGACCGATCCGCTTGCGAGATCTCCCGCAAGAGGCTCGCCGTCCAACAGCCAGCAGCGCGCAGCGAGAGGCACATGCCCGGTCGAGCGGAAGACCGTCGCGAGCGCCAGCCTGCGACGCTCCCCCATGCAGCGACCGATGAGGGCAAGGTGACCACCGGCGGGCCGCTCCGGTACGCGCTCGATCAGCACCTCAACCGTGCCATTGCAGCCGAGGCCCAGTCCAAAGATCAGATCCTCGTCGCTGCTGGCATCGTAGGTAACGGTGATCGGGAGGCCCGTTGCGAGCACGGGCTGTGCACGCTCCATGAGATCGGCCTCGAGGCAACCGCCGGAGATCAGGCCGACGCGCGTCCCATCCGCTGCCAGGAGCATACGCGCGCCGGCCCGACGATAGGCTGAACCGACCACGCGCATGACTGTTGCGAGCGCCGCGACTTCGCCGCTGCCACGGATGAACTCGAATTTCGCTATCAGATCCCGCATGTCGCGCATGGCACTAACTACGTTTCGAGAGACGCAGGATTCTGGGGGGGGGGGCGCCGCATCTCAGCGCTCGTATCGGCGAACCAGTTTTCACTGCGCTTGCGGGGCGACTGTCACCGTCTCGACAGCGAGCAATTCGATCTCGAACAGCAGTGTCGAGCCGGGTGGGATGGCGCCATTGCCCACATTTCGATCGCCGTAGGCGAGTGCGGGCGGAATGACCAGCCGCCGCAGGCCGCCGACCCGCATGCCGACGACGCCGAGGTCCCAGCCCTTGATCACGTGCCGACCGCCCAGCGGAAACGAGAATGGCCGCCCCCGCTTGTGTGAGTCGTCGAACTCGTGGCCGCGTTGGTCTTGCGCCTTCCGGTCGTACAGCCAGCCCGTGTAATGCACGACGCAGACCATGCCCGGCAGCGCTTCATCACCGATCCCCAGCGCAAGGTCGGTGATCACCAGCGGCTCGTCCGGCGGTGCCTCAGGCAGCGCAGTTTCCTGCGCGCCGGCCTGCAGCGCGCAGCATGAAAGTGCAGCAGCCATCACGGTTGACCGCAGCCACGCGTTCATTTCGACGGTTCCGGCTTGAAATCGAGCGCGGCGGAATTGACGCAGTAACGCTGGCCGCTCGGTTGCGGACCGTCGTCGAATACGTGACCCAGATGGGCCCCGCAATTTGCGCAACGCACCTCGGTGCGCCCCATGCCGTGCGAATCATCGTGCCGGGCCTCGATCTTCGATCCGGCCACGGGCTGCCAGAATGACGGCCAGCCCGAACCGGAATCGTACTTGGCAGCGGATGAGAAAAGAGATTCGCCGCAGCAGACACACAGGTACATGCCCGTCTTTTCGTTCTGGTAGTGCGCGCCCGTGAATGCGCGCTCCGTGCCGCTCTGCCGCGTCACGTAGTACTGCTCGGGCGTCAGGCGGGCACGCAATTCCTCGTCGGTCGGCTTGTTGCCGCTCATGATCCAAAAGATACCAGCTTTGCGCGCACCCGCACACGCGGGCTGATCAGTAATTCCCCAGCAGCCAGTCGTTGAGCCGACGGATGAATCCGGCTGGATCCGGCGGTGCGCCGCCCTCGGCGATCTGCGCCTGATCGGCGAGCAATGCCGCGAGCGAGTCGAAGGCGGGGCCGTCGGGCAGCAAGTTGAGCCGCGTGACCAGCGGATGTGCGGGATTCAACTCCAGCCAGGGCCGCGATTCCGGCATTTTCTGACCAGCGGCCTCTAGCAGCCGGCGTAACTGGGGCCCGGGATCGGTGGCATCGCGCACCAGGCAGGCGGCCGACTCGGCGAGGCGCGTGCTTGCGCGCACGCCCGCCACGCGTTCCGGGAGCCGCGCCGCAACGCGCGCATACAGGCCGGCCATCGCGTCGTCCGGCGCCGTGGCCGCGGTGAGCGGCGGCAGGTCGGCGAGTTCGAGCTCGCCGCTCGCAATATCCCTCAGCGGGCGGCCGTCGATTTCGTCGAGATGGGCGACAAGCCAGGGGTCGATGTGATCGGAAAGCAGCATTACCTCGACGCCACGTGCGCGCAGGCCCTCCAGTTGCGGGCTCTGGCGCGCCGCCACGGCATTGTCCGACAGGAGATAGTAGACCTGCTTCTGTCCCCCGGGCATGCGCGCGACGTAATCGGCCAGCGAGTGCGGTGGGTCATCGCCTGCGGTTGAGGCAAAGCGCAGCAGCGGCAGGATCCGCTCGCGATTGCCCGGATCCTCGATCATGCCTTCCTTCAGCACATTGCCGAACTCGCGCCAGAATGTCCGGTACTTTTCCGGCTCATCGGCGGCAAGCCGCGCGAGCATTTCCAGCACGCGCCGCGTGATCGCGCCCTTGATCGCCTGCACCTCGTCATCCTGCTGCAGAAGCTCGCGCGAAACGTTGAGCGGCAGGTCCGCCGAATCGACGACACCCTTGACGAAGCGCAGGTACAGGGGCAGGAACTGCTCGGCGTCATCCAGAATGAACACGCGCCGGACATACAGCTTGAGGCCGCGTGGTGATTCGCGGTTGTAGAGATCAAAGGGTGCGGCCGGCGGCAGGTACAGGAGCGTCGTGTATTCGCGCCGTCCCTCCACCTGGTTGTGGCTCCAGGCAAGCGGCTCGGCGTCGTCGTGGGAGACATGGCGGTAGAACTGCCGGTAGTCGTCTTCGCCAATTTCCTGCCGTGGCCGGGTCCACAGCGCCTGCGCCTGGTTGACCCGGTCGTATTCGCCCTTGCCGCCATCCGGGCGCAGCAGGACCGGGAACCCGATGTGATCCGAATAGCGCCGGATCAGCGAGCGCAGGCGGAATGGATCAGCGAACTCCGCCGCATTCTCCTTCAGGTGCAGCGTGACCGCCGTGCCTGGGGCCTCGCGCGTAATCGTCTCGAGCGTGAACTCGCCGTCTCCGTTCGAACTCCAGCAGACTCCGGCGGCAGGCTCGCTGCCGGCACGGCGCGAGCGGACCTCCACGCGCTCCGCGACGATGAACACCGAGTAGAAGCCGACGCCGAACTGGCCGATCAGCTGGCTGTCCTTCTGCTCGTCGCCGGTCAGGTGTGCAAAGAATTCGGCGCTGCCGGATTTCGCGATCGTGCCGAGATGCTCTCCCGCTTCCTCGCGGGTCATGCCGATACCGGTATCGGTGACGGTCAGTGTGCGGCCCTTCGAGTCGAAATCGACCCGGATCTCGCAGGGCTGGCCGTCGCCCGCAAGGGCGGGATCAGCCAGCGCGGCGAATCGCAGCCGGTCACAGGCATCCGAGGCGTTGGAGATCAGTTCCCGCAGGAAGATCTCGCGGTGGCTGTACATCGAATGGATCATCAGCCGCAGCAGCCGGCTGACTTCGGCCTGGAACCCGCGGGTTTCGGTCGCGTGCTCGCTCATCGGTTCCTCCTGGTGATCGGAGTGAGCCAATGGTGGCACGGATGGCGGGATTCAAGTGCGCGACCGGCGGCGCGCCGATTCAGCTGCGCTCGGGACTCCGGGCCGCTGGCCACAGGCCCAGTCGATGCCGCAGTACACAGAGCAGGTCATCCAGCTCGTCGAGCAGCTGCACCAGTATTTCCATCGTCGGCTTTGCCTGGATGCTCAGCGCCGGCCGTTGCCGGGTGCCGGATCGTCCGGCTCTTCGCCCTTCTCGCTGCGCCAGGTGCTGCGGACCTTGTCGGCCCAGGACTTGTAGTTGGCGTACTTGGTGAGTTCGCGCGAAATCGTGCCGTGGCGGCTGACCGCGGCGCCGCGACGCGGCACGCGCGGCGGAACTTCCGCACCACCGCGGTCGGTCCGGCCGTCTCCTGCAGACAGTTTGATGTCCGTCACGTTTCGGAAACCTGATGGCGCGCCATGCCATGCAAGTTACGTGGGGCACAGGGAGCTAAACAGGAACTGGGTCACAGGTCGCGGGACGCGGGGCCCTGCGACGTCGCGTGGTCAGGCAATACGGTAACTGGGGCGATATTCACCGACCAGTTTCATGCGTCCCTGTGCGACAAAAGCACGCAATAATTCGTCGAGCGGCCCGGCGATCTCCTTGTCGGCGTGGATCACGAAGGGCCCAAGTTTTTCGATCAGGCGTATGCCCTGCTCCTTCACATTGCCGGCGACAATGCCGGAGAAGGCGCGACGCAGATTCGCAGCGCGTTCGTGCACCGGCTGCTGCATCGAGAGCGACAGACCCGCCATCGTCGAGTGACTGACATCGAACGGCTGCTGGTAGGCTGGCGGAATGTGCAACAGCCAGTTGAAGTTATAGGCGTCACCGGCACGGCGCCGGGAGCGGCGCACGGCGTCGAAACCGCGCTGCATCTCGCGCGCCACCTCCGCCGGATCGGCAATGATGATGCGATAGCGCTTCTGCGCCTCGGGGCCAAGCACGAGCCCGATGAAACGGTCCAGCTGCTCGAAATAACCAGCGCTCTCGCGTGGACCGGTGAATACGAGCGGCAGCTTTTGCTCGGCGTTGGCGGGCTCGAGCAGGATTCCGAGCAAGTAGAGTATTTCCTCGGCCGTGCCGGCACCGCCAGGGAATACGACGATGCCGTGACCGAGACGCACGAATGCCTCGAGGCGCTTCTCGATATCCGGCAGGATCACCAGCTGATTGACGATCGGGTTCGGCGGCTCGGCAGCGATGATCCCCGGTTCGGTGACGCCGATGTAGCGCCCTTCCCGGATGCGCTGCTTGGAGTGGCCGATCGTTGCGCCCTTCATCGGGCCCTTCATCGCACCCGGGCCGCAACCGGTGCAGACCGAAAAGCCGCGCAGGCCGAGTTCGTATCCGACTTTCTTCGTGTAGTCGTATTCCTCGCGCGGAATCGAGTGCCCGCCCCAGCAGACCACGAGGTCGGGCCGGCCCTTGTGATCGAGGACCCGCGCATTGCGCAGGATGCAGAAGATCGCATTCGTCACGCCGGCCGGGTCGTGCAGGTCGAAGCGCGCGACGATCTCATTGTGCGTGTAGACGATGTCGCGCAACACGGCGAACAGGTGTTCCTTGACGCCGCGGATCATCTCGCCGTCCACAAATGCGCTGCCCGGCGCATGGTGCATCTCGAGCTTGATGCCCCATGGTTGGCGCATGATGCGCAGCTCGAAATCTTTGTAGGCTTCGAAGATGACGCGCGCGTCGTCGATCATCGTGCCGGAATTCAGCACCGCGAGCGCACAGCGCCGGAACAGCGGGTAGAGGCCGCCCTGTCCGCGGTCCAGGAGCTTGTCGACTTCCTGCTGCGAAAGATTCTCGAGCACGCCCTTGGGTGACACCCGCGCATGCACGACGGTTGCCAGGTCTCGATCGGGTGCGGGAATCACGGACGGATCTCGATCGGCGTGCCGGGCCCTGTTAGCAACCAGAAATCAAGCATGTCTTCATTAGACAGTGCAATGCAGCCGTCGGTCCAGTCGGTGTTCAGGTATCGGTTGCGTGGGTACCTCGGCGTGTTCGGCAATCCGTGCACCATGATCAGCCCGCCGGGCGACCAGCCATTGCGGCGCGCGAGCGCGACATCGGGAGCCTCGGGGTAGGAAACCATCACCGACAGGAAGAATTCGCTGTGCGAATTGCGGCGTGTCAGCCGATAGCTGCCTTCCGGCGTGCGGAAATCGCCCTCCCGCTGCTTGTGCCCACTGGGATTGAGGCCGAGGGAGACCTTGTAATTCGCGATCGTGCGGCCGTCACGCAACAGTTCCATGCGGCGTTCCGACTTGTGCACGACTACACGCTCGGCCGGCTGCAGCACGCCGCCCGGCGCTGCCCGCTCGGAGATCGAGTCGGCGGACACCGGCAACGCGAGGAGCGCCGCGAGAAATACTGACTTGAGCAGGACGTGGGCCATTCGGCGCGAGAGTATAGCGCCGCGGGCGGGCGATGACCGCTCAGTGCTCGATCAATTCGACCGCATCACAATTTCGCGATGTCGCGCGCGCCACGAGACGGTACGCCAGGCCGGCGTCGAGCTCGGCCTCCACCACGAACCGGCGTGTCTCCCCGCTTTCCAGGACACGGCAATCCACCAGCAGCGAATGATGACCTGGTGGCAGCTCGATCGCGTTCGCATGCAGTGCGATCTTCCGGCCGTCGGCCTGGCGCAGCCGCAACTGGACCGGCAATCCGGCGGAAAATGCGGGGTCGGCGCGCACGATCGCGGCGGCCCTTCGCGGCAGATCAGGACCCGGGTAAACGCGCTGCGTCGTGCAGCCGGCGCCCATTGCCGCCACGAGCAAGATCAGCATCCGCATCCTGTGCACCCGGGCCGCCGGAAAAAAGGCGGCCCGAAGGCCGCCTGGGAGTTCACGCGCAGCGCCTGTTGTCAGGTGCCGCCGGGCGGGGACCCGGCATGCGCGTGGATCAAAATCATGCGCGCTAACCGCACTTGGACTCGCCGCAGGCGAGACAGGTCAGGCAGCCATCCAGCTTGACGACCGCCGCCGTGCTGCACTTCACGCACAGTTGCGCGCCCTCGGGGTAAGTGCTCTTGGCGAACGCGTCGGCCTGGCGACTGCGCTGTTCCCACTCGTTGCGCTTGTCCTCTATGAACTGCAGGCGCGCGGCGTCCATCTCGGGCACCTTCATCAGGCCGATGGACTGCAGGTGACGCTCGACCACGTAGCCGATTTCGGCCACGATCGACGGCATGAACTTGCCACCGGGCTGCCAGTAGCCGCCACGCGGGTCGAAAACCGCCTTCAGTTCCTCGGTCAGGAATGCGACGTCGCCGCCCTTGCGGAACACGGCCGAGATGATCCGTGTCAGCGCGACAATCCACTGGAAGTGGTCGAGATTCTTCGAGTTGATGAAGATCTCGAAGGGCCGGCGATGCTCGTGCTCGGTGCCTTCATTCAGCATGATGTCGTTGATCGTCAGGTACATCGCGTGGTCGGAAACCGG